>JBBRZF010000061.1:0-17363 GCA_038236965.1 Terriglobales bacterium
GCCGAAAAGTACGTTGCTGAACGAGCGGTTCATCGCCTTCGACATAATGATCGAGAGGATGAGTCCCGACGATCCATCCAGTGCGCCTGCAATGATGAGCAACTTGTTGTTCAGAACGAAGCCCATCGCCGCCGCCGAAAGTCCTGCGTAGGAATTCAACAGTGAGATCACGGTCGGCATATCCGCGCCGCCGATGGGGATCACCAGCAACACGCCGAACACCAGCGCGATCAGGATCATTACAGGAAACAGGTAAGTCGCTCCCGGATTCATCACCAGGTAAACGGCGATGCCCGTCGCGGCAACGAACAGCACTAGATTGACGAGGTTCTGACCTTTGTAAGTCAGCGGACGCTGCGGCAGTATCTCCTGCAATTTTCCCGCTGCCATCAGGCTGCCCGTAAACGTCAAGCCGCCGAGTATCACCTCGATCGACAGCACGGACATCATGAACTTTGGCACTTCGGGCGTGCGCAGATAGAATTCCGCCGTGCCCACCAGGGTCACACAGAGAGCGCCGAAAGCGTGGCTGAGCGCGGTTCGCTGCGGGACGGCCGTCATGGCGACCTTGCCGAGCGGGATGCCGATCATGGTGCCCAGCACCAGCGCGACTGCGATCCACTTGTAATCCACAATGCCGTGATGCAGCAGCGTGCCGGCGACGGCCAGCAACATGCCGATCTCGCCGGCCAGAATGCCGTGGCGCGACGTCGTAGGCGAACTCATCCATTTCAGCGAGAGGATGAAGAGCGCGCTCGCGACCAGGTAGATAACTTCGATGATGTGTTCGGTGGCAGGAAGATAGGTCGTCATTTTGCCGGGCCACTCGATTTGAACATGCGCAACATGCGGTCGGTGATAAGGAATCCGCCCACGATGTTGCTGGTGGCTGCGACGATGGCGATGGTGCCCAGAACGGTGGCGAGGCGGCTTTTGCCTTCACCGACCAAAACAATCGCGCCCACAACGGCGATAGCGTCCAGCGCGTTGGTGAGCGACATCAGTGGCGTGTGCAGCAGCGGCGACACGCGGCGAATCACCTCGAAGCCGATAAAGCAGGCCAACATGAAGATGAACAATCCGTCCATCAGGGTGGAATTCATCGTTCCTCCTGGTGCGGTAAAACTATTGCGATTGTGTCGTTAATGCCGGAAGCGCGAGGAACTCGCGCACGCGCGCGTTCACGATCTCGCCCCCACGCGTGAGCATGGTTTCACGTACGATCTCGTCTTCCATGTTGAAGTTGAGTTTGCCGTCCTTCAGCATATTGACCAGGAACGAAGTCACATTGCGCGCGTACATCTGGCTGGCATGATACGGAACCTCGCTGGCAAGATTGATTCGCCCGATGATGGTGACTCCGTAGCGGAAAATGGTCTGGCCCGGTTGCGTCAATTCGCAGTTCCCACCGCGCTCAGCGGCCAGGTCGAGGATCACCGAACCCGGCAGCATTGCCTTTACTGCTTCTTCCGTCACGAGTATCGGAGCCTTTTTCCCGGGGATGACGGCCGTCGTGATGACCACGTCGCTCTCCGCCACGGTGCGATTCAGCAACTCGCGCTGCTTGCTGTAGAAGGTTTCGTCCTGCGCCTTGCCATAACCGCGCGCATCCTGTGCGTCGGTCGCTTCGATGGGCAGTTCGATGAAGCGTCCGCCCAAACTATGCACCTGTTCCTTGGCCGCGGGACGCATATCGTAGGCAGACGTTACGGCGCCCAGTCGCCGCGATGTAGCGATAGCCTGCAATCCGGCGACGCCCGCACCAAGGATGAATACCCGCGCCGGAGTCACCGTTCCTGCAGCGGTGGTCATCATCGGGAAAAGACGCGGCAACGCATCTGCTGCCACCAGCACGGCCTTGTATCCGCAAATAGTGCCCATGGAAGAAAGCGCGTCCATGCTCTGCGCGCGCGTGGTGCGCGGAATCATCTCGATGGAAAACGCCGCGACGCCCGTAGCCGCGAGTTTGTGCAACGACTCGCTGGAACTGAGCGGACGCAGAAAGCCGATAAGGACCTGGTCGCGCCGGAGCAGGGGCAAGTCGTCCGCGCCGTTGACGTCGTTCGAGCCGTAGCTCAGTACTTGCGCTACCACATCTGCGGAGGCAAAGACCTCTTGTCGCGACGCAACGATGCGCGCGCCCTTCTCTACATAGAGTGCGTCTGGATATCCGGCGCGTTCGCCCGCTCCCGCCTCTACGATCACTTCAGCGCCGGCCTTGGCCAGCATGGGAACGACAAGAGGAACCAGCGCTACGCGTCGTTCTCCCGGATACGATTCTTTCGGAACCCCAACTATCACGAAGTGTCTCCCTCTTCCCGTCCCAGATGCCAGTGTTCGGGAATTGCCGCATCCCTGCAGAAACTAGTCATGCAGCCCACGGCGGTTCCGCCGATTATACGCAGGTCGCGCAATCCTGCGAACTACCCAGGCGTTGCACGACAAGGAACCTGCCTATCACTGATGCAATCCGAGTTGCTGAAGTGTGCCGCCCCAACCGACGTCGCCGAGAATTTCCGACTCGATGGAGGAATCGTCGATTTTCTTGATAAGGGCAAGGCAAGGTGGGAGGACGCGTTGCATGGCAGCATTCCCATCCTCAGATTCTGGCATCGTGAGAGCCCGGATTACCTCGTCAACATCAAGATGAATGACACGAACCTGCTCCCCGGCGTTGTGGAGCACGATGAACCGCCGCCGACGACCTCGGGCATGCTGCAGGTAACGCTGGACGCGCGCGGACGCCTGCTTGATTTCGAAGCCGTAGCTCCCCAAAAGAGCGAAGCCCCGGCGTCTGCAACCGCGCCCGACTGGAAGCAGCTTTTCGCGATGGCCGGACTTGATCCCGCGCAGTTCAAGTCCGCTGAGCCCTTGTGGACCCCGCTCAGCGCAACGGATACGCGCGCAGCATGGACGGGCGTTTGGCCCGGTACACAGTCGCCCTTGCGCGTGGAAGCTGCGAGCTATGGGGGCAAGCCCGTCTTCTTCTCCCTTATCGGCGATTGGACGCGCGCAACCCGCATGAGGGAATCGAATTCCAGGCTCCGAGAGCGCATAGCGCAGATCGTCCTCGCCTGCTTTAGCGTCCTCGTTATTTTCGGCGCAGTGCTCGTCGCCCGCCGAAACTTCCTGAAAGAGCGCATCGATTCTGAAGGCGCCTGGCGGCTCGCCGTTCTGTACTTTGGCATGCAGTTTGCCGTCTTCATCCTCAGCGCGCACTTTGTGCCCACCATTGCCACCCTCGGACTGTTCCTGCTCGACCTTAGCGGTGCCCTCTTCGGAACGGCGGTGGTTACCATCATCTACCTCGCGCTCGAACCCTATATACGCCGCCATTGGGCGCATTCCATCATCTCCTGGAGTCGCCTCATGTCCGGCCATATCAGCGACCACAATGTGGGACGCGACATTCTCTACGGCATCCTGCTCGGCCTTTCCTGGGGCGTGCTCTACCAGGTGCTATTCCTGTTTCTCGGCAAAGAACGAGGGCTTCCCAACTTCATGGACGTGAATATGCTAAGGGGCGGCCACAGCATGATCGGCACCCTCATCGCTCAGATCATGAACTCAGTGCGTAGCGCGCTGGCCTTCTTCTTTTTCATGTTCCTGCTTAGGGTTCTGCTGCGCAAAGGCTGGCTCGCCGCGGTCGTGTTCGTGGCTTTCTTCACTGCGACGAAGGTGCTGCAGGGTTCGCACGTAGCGTTCGTGCTGCCGCTACAACTCGCCATCTACTCCATTGCGGCTTTCGTCGTGCTGCGCTTCGGATTGATCGCGCTTATCACCGGCATCTTCGCGGCGAACATCATCCTCAACATCCCGCTCACACCGCATCTCTCCAAGTGGTATATGTCCTCGGGCATCTATGCCATCGTCTTGCTGCTGGCACTCGCTTTCTGGGCTGCCTACACCTCGCTCGGAGGGCAGAAGGTCTGGCGAGAGCATCTCTTCGACTAGACGGTTTTTGCACATGAAAAAGCCGGGGGCATCTGCTCCCGGCCTTTGTGTTCTGCAGGATTATTTATTCGCCGTGTTCTGGTGCCTTCACAACCTCCGTCGCCGGACCTGCCGCGAGGTGCTCGGTCAGGAAGCGGTGCAGCAAGGAGTACACGTGCAACGTGGTTCCCTTGCCTTCCGAGATGCCGTGCGTGCGCTGCGGGTAGGTCATGAAGTCGAACGACTTGCCCAGTTCTATCAGCCGATTCACCAGCAGTTCCGAACCCTGGTAGTGAACGTTGTCGTCGCCCGAGCCATGCACGATGAGCAGTTTGCCTTTCAGTCCATCGGCAAACTCGATCGCCGAACCGTTCTTGTAGGTCTCCGGCGTCTTCTGCGGCAGACCCATGTAGCGCTCCTGGTAGATGCTGTCGTAGAGACGCTGGTCCGGCACGGGCGCAACCGCCATTCCCACCGAGTAAACGTCCGGCGAGCGGAACATCAGGTTCAACGTGCTCGAACCGCCGCCGCTCCATCCCCAAACGGCTACGCGTTTCGCGTCAACGTAAGGACGCTCGGCGAGCAAAGCCTTAACCGCAGCCGTCTGGTCGTTAACCATGATGGTGCCGATCTTCCCGTAGATGGCTTTGCGCCATTCTCGACCGCGCGGCGCCGGGCTCCCGCGATTGTCAAAGCTCGCGAGGATGTAACCTTCGCTGGCAATCAGCCGATTGAACATCCAGCCCTGCGCGCTCCAGGAATCCAGCACCGTCTGTCCCGCAGGCTCGCCGTAAACGTGGAAGAGGATGGGATATTTTTTGTTAGGGTCGAAGTTGGGCGGCTTGACCATCCAGCCATCCACCTTCACGCCGTCGCCGATATCGACCTGGAAGAACTCCACCGGAGGTCCGGCGAAAGGCGCGATCTTCGCTTTCATCGCCGAGCCGTCTTCGAACACTTTCACCGACTTGTGGTCCGGCAGCGCAATCATGTCCGACATGGTAGGCACATCGAAACGCGAGTAGCTATGGAAGGCCCACTTGCCATCAGGCGATACCTGGTACGAGTGCGTGCCTGGTTGATCGACCGGGGTCAGCCGCTTTGGCGCGCCGCTGCCATCGAGCGGCGAACGATAGAGATACCGTTGTCCTGCGTTCTCCGGCGAGGCCATGAAATAGACCCAGCCAATCTTTTCGTCAACTTCGGCAATCCGCGCCACGTCGATGTTTCCGGTGGTGACCAGCGTCAGCTTGCCGTCCTTGGCCACGCGATACGCGTGACGCCATCCGTCCTTGTCGCTGAGCACCATGAACTCCGCACCGTCTTTCAACATGCGCACTTCATTCACGTCCACCCAGGCGGCGTCCTCATCTTTGAAAACGGTGCGTACTGCGCCCGTCTCCGGATTGCCAAGAACGAACTCGTCCTGGTTTTGAAGACGATTCAGACGCTGCATCAGGATGTCGTTGCCGGCCCACTCGATGCGCGCGATGTAATTGTCGCGCGCATCGCCCGTCACCTTCAGCCACGTGACTTTGCCCTTAGCAACGTTTACGACGCCTGCACGCACCGCAGAATTCTTGCAGCCTGCCTGCGGATACGGGACCTCTTCGATGATCGGATAGGCGCCAACCTTGTCGTAGGGTTCGCTGGTCACTACTTGCCGCGCAACGCCAAGGCTATAAACCAGAGGGAAGATAGGCACACCGCTGGTATCGAATTGCAGGAAGGCGATGCTGCGTCCGTCGGGGCTCCAGCGGAAGGCGTCTGCGATGTGAAACTCTTCTTCGTACACCCAGTCGGTCGCGCCATTCACGATGGACTTGCCGCCGTCCTTCGTAAGCTGCGTGATCTTGGCGGACTTCAGATCCTCGACATAGATATTGTTGTCGCGAACGTAAGCTACCTTGGTCGTGTCGGGCGAGAACTTCGCGAACATCAGCGTGCTCTCTGCCGCGCCTGCGCCGATCTTGGTCAGCTTTTTGCTGGCGCGATCCAGCAGCCAATAATCGCCGCGCGAATTCGTACGCCACACGCGCTTGGAGTTCGTATAAATCAGAACTTTGCTCTTATCTTTCGACCACGTCATCCCCTCCATCGTCAGCGGAGCCTTCTGTCCTGCGGGGATCAGGTCGCTGGCCGCAACCAGGACTTCCTTCTTGCCCGTCGCAGTGTCGTAACGCACCACGTCGCGCGCCTTCTCGACCGTAGCCGAGGGCTCCATGCGAACGAACCCCGCGCCCTCATCCACCCACTGCCCGCCGCCCATGCCCGGACCGCGTCCAGAAAAATCTCCCGAGGCAAATATCTTCTTCAGCGTCTCGTCAGGGTTCAGCTTTGCTTGTTGCGCAAATAATGTTCCGCTGAAAAAAGTAAGGGCGAGTGCCAGAGATAGCAGCGGGTAACGTACCCGCACCCGCGCAGATTTTGTATTCATGCTCTCCAACTCCTTCTGGTGATTAAGTGAAATCATCAACCGCACGAACGCGACCAAGGCACACACCTGCCCGATGCTGGTGCCAGAAGTAAGTACACGGACGATGTCCCGCGAATTCTACAGCGTAGGCGCAGCCCTGCCAAACGGTGATTTCCGCGCGGAAAAAGTTCCGCAGGCGCGGAGTTGTATTCATGCCGTATGTGGGCCGCTAAACCACGGCCCCCCGGCACTCGCCCAGCCCGATGCGCCGTAATCCCTCGCGCTCGCAGTATCCGCGCATCGTGACCTCATCGCCGTCTTCGAGGAATTTCCGCGTCTCGCCCGAAGGCAACTGCAGCGGCTCGGTGCCGCGCCAAGTCAATTCCAGCATCGACCCGCGCGCATCCTTCGTATTACCGGAAACAGTCCCGCTTGCCAACAGGTCGCCCGGACGAAGATTGCAGCCGTTACTCGCGTGGTGTGCCACCATCTGCGCCGTCGTCCAATACATATCGCGGAAATTACCAAGGCTGAGTCGCACGGCGGGCACATCCGCATCACGCATCTTCCGCGAGGCTAACCACACCTCGATATTCAGGTCGAGACCACCCCCACGCTGGTCGTGCTCGGAATTCAAATAGTCGAGTGGCGAGGGATCGCCCTCATTGCGCGCGAAGGCGGCAACGCGATACGGAGCCAGCGCTTCGCCCGTCACCACCCACGGAGAGATCGTGGTCATGAAATTCTTTGCCAGGAACGGACCCAGTGGTTGGTACTCCCAGGTCTGTACGTCGCGCGCGGACCAGTCGTTCACCAGGCAAAAACCAAAGATGTTCCGCGCTGCTTCCTCTACCGAGAGCGGCGACCCCAGCAGGTTTCCCGGGCCGATGAAGAAGCCCACCTCGGCCTCGTAATCCAGTCGCTTCGTCGGACCAAAGCTCGGAGGCTGATTCGCATCGTCGCGCGTCTGTCCACAAGGACGCTTCACCGGCGCCCCGCTCGCAACAATCGAAGACGCCCGCCCGTGATATCCGATGGGCACATACTTGTAATTGGGCAGCAGCGGATTATCAGGACGGAACATGCTGCCCACATTCATCGCGTGGTAGATGGACGCATAGAAATCCGTGTAATCGCCGATGTGCGCCGGCATCAGCATCTCCACCTCAGCCTGCGCGACCATGTTGCGCCCAGCGCGCTGCTGGAATCCTTCGGGCGCATCGGAACGCAGAATCTCGTGCAATCGTTTTCGCAGCGCGCTCCAGTGATCGGAGCCCAACGCCATCAGTTCATTCAACGATTCGCCCAGGCACGCCAGCGCCGCCGTACTCGCCGCACCCGCAAACAGACCTTCGGCCTCGCATCCAGCAATGTCCAGGATTTTGTCGCCGATGGCCACGCCTACGCGCGGGCCTTCGTTCGACCCATGTTGGCGAAAAACTCCGTAAGGCAGATTTTGCAGCGGGAAATCAGTGGACGCGTCATTCGCCGACTCGATCCAGCTGGTCAACTTTGGATCGTGAGTTTCGTTCATCGTTCTGTCCTTTGGTGATACTTCTCGCCGCTCACAGTAGTCCGATGGCTCGCAACTCTTCGATTGGTTCCTGGAATGAGCAGGAACCGAAGGACGCGGCAAAGCTGCGCCGCGTTTCGTGCAACAGTTCGGTGGAAATGTGGAATTCAAGTTTTTCGCGAACCAGTACCGTCACGCCCTCGTCTCCAAACACAAATCGTTCGGATGAGTTCGTCTCCAGCACGGCTGCAACGTCCGCCTCCGAAGCTCCGCCTCGCGCGATCCCCGCAGCGACGAACAGATTCAGGAATCCATGCATCGTGCCGGAGGCGCTGTCCCTTTCGGAGGTGAAGGGCTTAACGCAGCGCACCGGATGGTGCAGTCCGGCGGTGGCTTTGAATGCGACCTTGTCGGTAGCGCAAGTGACCAGGAACCTCGCCAACTCCCCTGCCGGCGGAAACATCGTTTCGTCCAATCCTCCGGTACGGACTTTTGCGTAGGCGTTCGCCAGTTTCACGCCTTCCAGCATTTCCACGGGATCGACCGCAGTGGGCACCTCGATGTAGAGCATCATGGAGCGGTCGATGTATTCGCGCGCACGGCGGATATCGTCCAGCGACGACGCCTTCATTTCCAGCGAATCGATCATCGCGCGGCCATCGAACATCTGGTTGAAGTTTCTCACCATCGCCAGGTCGCCCAGCAGGTTCGGTCCCAGGATGCCGCTTATCTTCCACAGCGTTTGTTCCCCGCCAACCTGCTCGATGACTTCACCCAGTTCGCCCAGACGCGTTGCGGGAACGATGAAACGCCCCAGTATCCACGAGTGTTCGACCTGTCTGTAGGCCAGAAAGTTTTCAACCGCCGCTTTCATATCCAGCCCTGCGGGCGGGAACAGGCCCGCATAATCGATCAGGTGCTGCGTCAACGTGCGTAGCGATTGCGATGGCTTGCCGCTCGGGGACGCCACCGCAGCGCGCCCAAGCGCCTGCGCGCCCGCAATGTTCGCCAGTGTGCTGGCCATGGTCCAGTTACGTGTTCTCGTTCGATTGGGCATAGGGATCTACTTATTATTAGGATCGAAATGTTTCTTCAGGTCCTGCCAACAGGTGTAGTACTCGTGCTGCAGCTCGGCCGTTTCTGTTGCGAATTTCGTGGGTCGGCACACGAAACGCGTCTCGAACATGAAGGCCATTGTGTCTCCAAGGAATTGCGGAGTAAGTTCCGCATTCGCAGCCTTCTCGAAGCTGGCCGCATCCGGGCCATGACCGCTCATGCAGTTATGCAGGCTCGCGCCGCCGGGCATGAAGCCTTCGGCCTTCGCGTCGTACTCGCCCCTTATCAATCCCATGAACTCGTTCATGAAATTGCGATGAAACCACGGCGGACGGAATGTATGTTCCGCAACCATCCAGCGCGGGGGAAAGATGACGAAGTCGCAATTCGCTGTCCCCGGAATTTCCGAAGGTGATGTAAGCACGGTATAGATGGAAGGGTCGGGATGGTCGAAGGTGACGGAGTTGATGCAGTTAAAATTCGCGAGGTCATATTTGTAAGGCGCGTAATTTCCGTGCCACGAGACAACGTCCAGCGGCGAATGGTCGAAGTCCGCCTCCCACAAGCGCCCCATGAATTTCGATACCACCTTCATCGCGCCTTCGCGGTCCTCGTACGCCGCGACCGGAGTCAGGAAATCACGAGCATTCGCCAAGCCGTTTGCGCCGATGGGCCCCAGGTCCGGCGGACGGAAAAGTCCACCATAGTTTTCGCAAACGTATCCGCGCGCTTCCTTGTCCAACAACTCAACGCGAAACTTGATCCCCCGCTGTAGGACGCATATCTCGCCCGGCTTCAGGTCGATGCGGCCCATCTCCGTGTGCACGACGAGCGCGCCCAGTTGCGGCACAAGCAGTAATTCACCATCGGCGTCGTAGAAATAACGATCCTCCATCGAGCGATTGGCAACGTACACATGGATGGCCACGCCCGATTGCATCGACGCGTCGCCGCCACCCGCGATCGTCGTGAAGCCATCAACAAAATCGGTCGGCTCTTTCGGGATCGTAAACGGACTCCAGCGCAACTGGTTCGGCGAAGTAGGAACTTCGTCGAACGGTGTGCTCCGCAGGAAACGGTTTTCGATGGAACGATACGGCGGGTGCATCACCGAAGGACGTATTCTGTACAGCCATGTCCGTCGATTCGCCGCACGTGGCGCAGTGAACGGCGTCCCGCTCAGCTGTTCCGCGTAGAGCCCGAACGGAACCTTCTGCGGCGAGTTCTGGCCGCGCGGCAACGCCCCGGCCAATGCCTCGGTTGCAAACTCGTTTCCGAAACCGCTCATGTACTCAGCCATGCACCACCCTCATCCGTTCGATTTGACCGCTGTGGACTACCTGGCCTTTTTACAGATTTCCTCTGCGCGACTGTTCCAGTTCCAGGGCCTGGAAGAGCGCCTGGAAATTTCCTTTGCCAAAGCCTCGGCTGCCCTTGCGCTGAATGATCTCGAAGAAAACCGTCGGGCGGTCCTGCACGGGACGGCTGAATATCTGTAGCAGATATCCTTCTTCATCGCGGTCCACAAGGACGCCAAGCATACGGATCGTGTCGATCGATTCCTCGATGTCGCCAACGCGTTCCTTCAGTTTCGCGTAGTACGACTCCGGCACGCGCAGGAACTCCACGCCGTTCGCCTGTAGCTTGCTTACCGTGTCCAGCACGTCCGTGGTCAGCAACGCGATGTGCTGTGCGCCCGGCCCCTTGTAGGCTTGCAGGTATTCGTCGATCTGGCTCTTGCGTTTTCCCGGCGCAGGCTCGTTGATCGGGAACTTCACGGAATACGACCCATCGCTCATCACAATGCTCATCAGCGCGCTGTATTCAGTGGAGATATCCTTATCGTCGAAGGTGATGTAGCGGTGGAACCCGAAAACATTCTTGTAGAAGTCGGCCCACTCGTTCATCTTCCCCAGTTCCACGTTGCCCACGATGTGGTCCACGCGCAGGATGCCGACTTCTTCGCCGGGAACCTCCGCCGCAGCGTAGCCCGGCAGAAACGCTCCCTTGTAATCCTTGCAGGAGATCAGCGAATGAATGGTGTCGCCGTAGGTATGCACCGCCGCGCGACGGACTTTTCCGTGCTCGTCTTCGAGCGTGTGCGGTTCCATCGCCGGATTGGCGCCGCGACGTACCGCTTCTTCGAAGGCGAAATCCGCGTCTTCCACCTGCAACGCGATGTCCTTAACGCCGTCGCCGTGCTTCTTCAGGTGCTCGGCCACTTCGTGGTTTGGATTTTGCGCCGTGGTCACCACAAAAGTCGTCTTGTTCTGGCGCAGCACATACGATGCCAGCTCGCGGTTCCCGGTCTCTAACCCGGAGTACGCAACCTGCGAAAAGCCAAAGCCTTTGCGATAGAAGAATGCAGACTGTTTGGCGTTGCCCACCCAGAACTCGACGTGGTGGACCCGCTTCAACTTAAGAGGGTTCTCCATATTCCTCACTCCCGTTGCGAATATTTTAAACGGAGGGCAAAATCAAGGGCGAGCACGTCCGCTCGCCCCTTGGAACTTAGATGCATTTACTTTCGAACCGTTTCGAAAACCTATTCTTTCAACTTCCTGCGTTCGCAGGCGTCCACGACTTTCGTCGGGTCAAGCGCTTCTTTGTCCATGTGCATCTCGGCAACCTTACCCGATTTATCGATCAGGTAGGTCACTCGTCGCGCCGCTTTATACGACGGATTGTAAATGCCATACGCTTTGGTCGTGTCGCCGCCCCAATCGCTCAGGACAGGAAGCCGCCGACGTGCTCAACGTCTCGCGCCCCTTCCTCGTTCAGTTGCTGGAAAAAGGTGAGATGCCCTTCCACAAGATCGGCACCCATCGCCGCGTGCGCTACCAGGATGTGATCTCGTACAAGAAGCGCATCGATACCGAACGCCGCAAAGCTCTGGAGGAATTGGCGGCAGAGGCGCAAGAACTCGGTATGGGGTACTGATTGGATGAGTTCACATTTCACGGTCGTCTATGACGCCTGCACCCTCTATCCGGCACCGCTGCGTGATTTACTGATGCATCTGGCGTTGCATGATTCACGATGAGTGGATACGTAATGTCCACGCAAATCGCCCCGATCTCAGTCTTGAGCGTCTGGAGCGGACGCGCGCTCACATGAATCATGCGGTGCGCGACTGTGTCGTCACCGGCTTCGAGTACATGATCCCGTCGATCAACCTGCCTGACCCGGACGACCGGCACGTAGTGGCGGCGGCCATTCATTCCGGAGCCAGTCTGATCATCACGTTCAACCTGAAAGACTTTCCCGACGAGGCGATCAAGCCTTACAACCTTGCCGCCCAGCACCCGGACGATTTCATCGTTGATCTGCTGGATCTGCATCCAGCTGGCGTTCTGGAAGCAGCGGCCAGTCACCGGCGGTCATTGAAATCGCCGCCCAAAACGGCAGACGAATACCTGGACACCTTGCTCGCGCAAGGTTTGACTCAATCGGTGGCGGTGATGCGCCAATGGACTGTGGCCATGTAAAAGGCCGAAGGGAGAATTCATGGGCAAAAAGACCCTCGCAAACGTGCATTGCCTTCTTGATCTGATTGAGAAGGCCCCGGTTTCGGTACTCAAGACCTTCAGTGGACTTGCGGAATGTCAGGGCTTGGCCAGAGGTTTCGACTGGTCGCAAGATGAGACTTCCTTGTGTGCCAGCCTGCTGGAGCACATCAAGCATTTGCGCAAGGAGCAACGCGACCCCGCCGAGCGCGAGGCGCTGCGTGTACTGCGGCTGACTTCACCTCGCGGTGCGGCGATTCTCTCCACCGTTGCCGACCAACTGAGCGACACCGATCTTCAGGAAATTTTCACGGCTCAGGCCGGAGGCGAGTTTGGGCGTTCAGTCTGGATGCGCACCCACTCTGACGACAGCGCCCGCCTGTTCGATGTGGCCGAGACCATCCTGAACACCGGTGACATTCGTGGTAACAAGCGTTTGTACGATGCTTTCGACGTACCAAGCGACGACGAGCCGCCACCGTTCATCTGGAACGACACCATCAAGAAAGAACTGGAGACGCAGCTCACCAAGGTGATGCGGCTGGCAGAGCAGTGCGAGCTGGTCTACGTCCAGATGCTCGACAAAGAGAAAAACGGCGACAGCAAAACGATTCACTTTCTGGTGGTGCGCTTCGCCGGTGATCAGGTATCTGCTGTTCAGATGGTGAACCGCAATCGCAAGAGCTTTTTCTATTTCCCGGCGCGTGACGCCACGCTGGTCTACGCACCAGATCGCAAGATGGTCGAGGTCTACGCCCATACGTTGTCCACCAGAGCACCATTGGCGGATGTGCTGTCAAAGCACGGCTTCAAAATGCCCTTGTCGAATCGGCCACTGAACCGTTCGCGCTACGACTTGTCCCCGTTCGCACAACCGCTGAAAGACCTCAAGCCCCGCATTGACGACGCCAAAGTTGAACGGCTCTACCTGACCGAAGCCAAGGCACTGCTGCACCACGCCACCGATGCCGTGTCTTTGCACATCGACAGCGGCGTCGATTTGCAAGATGTAATCGGCGGACGCTGGAGCGATCATCCGTTTTCGCAGCCGGGAGCCATCCTTGGTGTGACACTGGTGGCCGAACTGGTTCTGGACGGAGAGAAGGTTGAAACTCCGCTATCCATCGTACTGGCAGAGCCGGGACGTTGCAGTCTGCAGGGTGAACGCGACCCTCGTATGCGCAAAATTGGCATCCAGCTCCTCGAAGCACTGGGTGTGCTAAAGCCCTTACACCCCGGATCAGGTGTAGACGATCCTGCCTTTGTCATACAGGTTGCGCGACTACTGGAGCACGCGACAAGTCCGATGGATGGCTTTGCGCTGCACCATCTCGGTATCGATATTGATCGCTTCGCGGATGAAGGCATCATCATCGAGGGTGACCGCATCACCGAGAAGGTCATGGAGTCAGCCGAAGGCGAGCGCTTTTCAGTCAAACTGGAACGTTGCACAGACCCCAATCAAGTTCAATACCGAGACCCGCTGACGGGTAATAACGTGGTCTTGTCTGCCAAGCACGCGCGGCGCTGGAAAGTTGACCTCAACTGGTTGCGCGAGGAGATCATCACCGCACTGGGCTCCTCTTTGCAGGGGCTTCGCGGCAAGCACCTTGATGAAGATCCGGTATTCCTCGGCGAGGTTGATATCGACGGGCATGCCGTTGCGCTGTACTTCGCCGCCAGAATGTCAAAAGACCGGCAATACGCCAAAGTGGATGCCGCGCTTCGGCTGCGGCCGCGCGCCGCACCGGGAATTGTGCTGACCACGGCCTCGGTGCCATTTTCGTTCGCGGGAACGAACGTGATCATCGCCATAGGAGATGTGCTGGTTTCGGGGCAGTCGGCAACGGTTATCGATGACGCACGACTCAAAGTCGCATACCGGCATGGCCAATTGGCCGCTATTGGTGGGGCATCGATCAGCATCAAAGTGTCGGCGGACGGCTATTCAGCGGTGCTCAGTATTCCGGGTAAGGCTCCTTGGCGCGTAACGAGCAAGAACAAGGTCGCTGTGTTGCAACGGTTGGTTGAGGCATTCGCTGCAGGGACGCCTCACGTGAACACGAAAAAATTGATGGACGGCACCAATTACGCTTCGCCCGCGAACCTGTTCCCGAAAACGTCGCCTTGGCGAAAGTACATGATGAAGGTTGCCGGGGCCCAAGCTTGGCAACTGAGCCTGCCAATGCTCGATGATCCGGTTGATGACGGCGAGATTGAGATCGAAGCCGAGGAAGATGTGTTGACCGGCTGAGATTGATCCCGCTATTACCCTGCGTTGCCATCCTGTTCGGAGGATTGGTTTCATCATTTGTGACAGTTGCCATTCCCCGGAGCCGTCATGAAGAACATCGAACTTACCTCGCCGACCACGATGTCGGCGACCGCACGGGCGGCAGAGATCACCTCGATCCTGGCCGCCGCCATCATCCGAACCCAGTTCGCGCAGGCTGAGAAACAAAGAGAGTTTGACCTTGGCTTCCTGCCCGACCAGCGCGTTCATACAACCCCCTATCAACAGGAGAAGTTGTGATGAACGAAGCAAAATCATCGGTCGCCGCCCAAGTGGCTGCGCTGCCGAGCCTGCCGATCAAGGAGCTCTGGATGCTCTGGGATCGGTTTTTTCCAAAACGCCCCGAGCGGCCAAACCGCGACTACCTTGAGTCACGAGTCGCCTACAAACTGCAGGAACAAGCCTTTGGCGGTCTGTCGCCTGACACGCGGCGACGGCTGGCCAACATCGGCATCCGCCACTCGAAGATCAAGGAGCGCCGCAAGTCACGCGACATCCACTTAGCACCCGGAACGGTGCTGGTGCGTGAATGGCGTGAGCGCGATCACAAGGTCACCGTGACCGCCGAAGGCACGTTTGAGTACGAGGGTCGCTTCTTCAAGAGTTTGTCGGCGGTCGCCCGGCACATCGCGGGTACGCCTTGGTCAGGGCCGCTGTTTTTCGGCCTGCGCCACGACAAGGATATCTACGAATGAGCGCGCAATTACCAACAAACGCCGCCATCGCATCCACCAAGCCGCGCAAACGCTGCGCCGTCTACTGTCGCGTCTCCTCGGACGAGCGGCTGGATCAGGAATTCAATTCCATCGATGCTCAGAAGGAAGCTGGACAAGCCTACGTCGCCAGCCAGCGATCCGAGGGTTGGATTCCGGTGGCTGACGACTACGACGACCCCGGCTTCTCAGGCGGGAATACGGAGCGGCCGGGGTTGAAACGACTGCTGGCTGACATCGAGCGCGGCTTGGTCGACATCGTCGTGGTCTACAAGATTGACCGCCTGACGCGCAGCTTGGCCGACTTCTCGAAGATGGTCGAGGTGTTCGAGCGGCACGGCGTGTCGTTCGTGTCGGTCACGCAGCAGTTCAACACCACCACCTCGATGGGACGGCTGATGCTCAACGTGCTGCTGTCCTTCGCCCAGTTCGAGCGCGAGGTCACCGGCGAGCGCATCCGCGACAAGATTGCCGCCAGCAAGCGCAAAGGGATGTGGATGGGTGGTGTGCCACCGCTGGGCTTCGACGTCGAGAACCGCCTGCTGGTCATCAACGACACCGAGGCGGCGGTGGTGCGACGCATCTTCGAGGAGATGCTGACCATCGGCTCGCCCACCCAGATTGCCGCCAACCTGACGTTGGATGGCATCACGACCAAGGCGTGGACGACGCAAGACGGCCAGACGCGGGCAGGCACGCGCATCGACAAGAAGTACCTGCACAAGCTGCTTCGTAATCGGATCTACCTTGGCGAGTTGTCGCACAAGGGCAGTTGGTACCCGGGCGTGCATCAAGCCATCGTCGATCCCGGTCTGTGGGGGCGGGTTCACGAGGTGCTGGCCAAGGACGGTCACACCCGGTCGGTGGAAACCAAGATCAGGTCGCGCACCGATGCCCTGCTGCGCGGCCTGCTGTACGCGCCGTCGGGCGAGCGGATGTACCCGACCTACTCGCGTAAGAACGGGCGCAAGTACCACTACTACGTGTCCAAGTCGGAGGCCCGATTCGGCGCACCGGGCAAGAGCTACGAGCGACTGCCCGCGCCGGAGATCGAGGGGGCGGTGGTGGCACAGATTCGGACGGTGCTCACCAGTCCGGAATCCGTGGCCTCGGTGGTGCGGCACATCCAGCGCAACGGCGCACAGATCGACGAGGCCGCCACCGTGATGGCGATGGGGCGGCTCAACAACGTGTGGGATCAACTGTTCCCGGTCGAGCGCCACCGCATCGCCAACCTGATGATCGACCGTATCGACCTCGTCCACGCGGGTGAGGTGCAAGGGATCAAGGTGAAGTGGCGGGAGGTGGGCTGGAACGCGCTGATCGAGGAATTCGCGCCCGACAGCATTGGTGCCGAACTGCTGGAGGTCGAAGCCTGATGGACGATTCGATGGAAACCTTCGTGCCCCTGACGTTTCGCCGCCGGGGCGTCCAGCGCGTGGCCACCGACGAGCGCAGCGTCCACGACGTCACCTTGCTCGACGGTGTGGCACGCGCCTTCTACTGGCAGCACCTGCTGGACACCGGCGCGATGCAGAGCGGATCGGCCATCGCCCGCGCCGAGAAACTGCATCACTCGGTGGTCAATGAACTGCTGCGACTGACCCTGCTCGCTCCGGACATCATCGAGCAGTTCATGGCGGGCAGGCAGCCGCGCCGGTTGACGCTGATGTGGTTCCAGCGCAATCGCCTGATGGTCGACTGGCAGGCCCAGCGTGAGCTCATGGCCAGCTTCGAGGAGGACGCATGAGTCTCAAGCATCGCGGACAGGCCAAGGGCGACCCCGTGACATACCAGACGCCGTTGCCTGCGGGCGGGGTGCAGATGGAAACCTTCCTGCCCTGGACGCTGGTGCGCCGGGGCCTGAAGAAGCAGGTCATCACGCCGCTGGACACGCCGCAGGAATTCCTGGACGAGGCCCGGCGCGAGCGGC
>JBBRZF010000062.1:0-17259 GCA_038236965.1 Terriglobales bacterium
CATATTGGTTGCGTAGTTCTATGCCTATCTTTGTGGCCACGTCGGCCAGTTCGTTAGGGTTATCCACGGTAAAGGTTCGTCCGCCAGTGACATCGGTGATCTCGGAGAGGGTGGTCGGGCCAGACATTTCTTCGGCGACGGTCGGATTGGCCGAAAACATTCCGATGGCGTAGACCTGAACATCGGCTTCTTTAACGATGGACTTGATCTCGTTTTCCGTATAGCGACTGTGATTGTCTCCACCATCGGAGATGATGAGGAGCGCCTTCTTCTGGTGCTTTGCTTCCTTCATCTTGGCAAGGCCGAGATAAATGGCATCTAGCAACGCGGTGCGTCCCTGTGGGATGGCATAGATGAGGCGTCCCTGGATCTCTTCGACGGATTGCGTGAAATCTGCGAGCAGTATGGGCTTATTGCTGAAGGCGACCATGAAGAATTCGTCGTCAGGATTCGCCGTCTTGAAGAACTCGACGACGGCTTCGCGGGCCTTGTCGATCTTATCGGCCATGCTGCCGGAGATATCGAAGATGACACCGAGAGAGATAGGCGCATCTTCGCTGGAGAAGTGGCGGACTTCCTGACGCACGCCGCCATCCATGATGACGAAGTTCTCCTTGTCGAGTCCGGTGACGAGGCGATTCATGGGATCGGTGACGGTGACGGGCACCAGCACGAGATCGACGTCGACCTTCATGGGCTTGGTGTGCGTCTTCAGCGTTGGATCAAGTTCAGCAGGCGAAGGAATGTTGGTAGCTCGTCCGGTGAGAGGCTTCTCGGGATCCTTACGCGGACCGATGTGAACCTCTTCAAATGCGCTGGGAGCCTGAGTTTCGGGCTTAGGAGCGGCTTGCGGCGGGTTCGTAGACGCCGGCGCTGCTGTCTGTCCTAGAGCGGCGGGCGCGGGCTGGCCGGGAGCAGGAGCCTGATTAGAAGCGGGCGGAGTTGTCCCGGGCGATGTGGTTTGCTGAACGGGCGTGGTTTGCTGAGCGGGAGCCTGCGTGTTGGAGTCGGTCGCGGGTGAGGTGAGCTTCGGCTGTTCCGGCACGGGCGACTGGGCGAAAGCGACACAGGAAATCAGCAGGAGTGCGAACAGGCAGAACACCATGCTCGCGCTGCAGGCACGCTCGCGCCGGAAGTCGTTGTTCATCTTTTTCAGCGGGTGCTGGTGGACCCCAACTGACCCGCACCCGGTACAACCATTGCGGGCCATATGACCCCTCATTTGTTCGCGAATGGTAGCACGACCACCTTGCTACGCCGAAGCACAGATTGGTGGAAAGCCACTTCCGTGAGTAGTGTCTCAATCGGTTCGATGTTCTGGGGAGGCTGTAGGTTTACTTTTTATTACTGCTAGAATCCGGAGGAGGCTGCTATTGACGCAAAAGGTGCGATTCAGGCCTGTTTCGTGGATGGTCGCTAAAAGAAAAATGAGGAGATTTGGCCCTGATCACCCCTCTTCTTACCGTGCGACAGATTGAAATGGCAGGCGCACATGCGTCGGGAGCAGACGCAACCCCGGGAATCTACCTGGTGGAGCAGACTTTCCAGATTCCGGAAACCGAAGAGTTGCGCACGCGAAAAGGATTTCTGGCGCGACTGGAAGTAGAAGCATTCGGGCAGAACATATTTCGCTTTGCATTAGCAGAGCCCGACAGAGGTAGAAACAGCGACGTGAAGCCGTTGCTGATCTTCCATGACGGCGAGATTGCATGGCCGGAACTTCCCGGTGCGCCGGTCAGCAATGTTCGCAAAGAGAATGGCGTCGAGACCAAACTGTGGGCAGTGACCGACGAGGCGGCGATAGAGCGTGTGCTGCTGCAAGTCCGCAACAAGAAACTGGTGGTAGGCGACGGAGTGGCACGTTACGAAGACGCGCTCGAACAGGGTGAGCAGTGGTTGCCGGCGGTCTTCGTCAGTTGGGAAGATGCCGGGTTGGTCGCGCTGCCGCAGCATCGAGTTGTGCAGGACAAGGCGGATTACAGTACCGGCGTGCTGGTGATGAATTCGCGAGCCTATTTCTTTTTTGAAGAAGTTTCGCACAGAATGCCGGCCTTGCATGTGGGTGGGCCGAGGTTCGAGGCAGGAAAAGCGAGGGAGTTGCTGACGCCGGTTGCGGCTTCGGAAACCGCTGCGGCGAAGTCGGCGGAAGAGGCGGGAGCGCGCGTTTCCCCGGGCGCAGCGCGCAACAGCCTGGTGGAAGACGGCGACATTGCGATGCTGGCGGTAACGCGCAAGCAAACCTTTCGCATGCATTCCAAGCCGGGCTGGGCGAACTCGATTCTGGCGCATGTCGCCGAGGCGGAACGCGATGTGGATGTGACGCAGTTGCACCGCATCATTCTGGAAGGCGTACTGGAACTTCCAGAGAGTGCGATTCGCGAAGGTAAGTACATCAGCTATCATCGCAGTTCCGAAGAAGCTGTGCGCCGGGTGCAAGGCGGCGCGAACGTAGCATTCATCCTTAGCACTCCGCGACTGGACAGGTTGCGAGAGGTTGCGTTGAGCGGCGGAGTTTTGCCGCAGAATGCAGTTGAGTTCTATCCTCCCATTGATGGATCAGAGATTGATTTGCTCGACTAGCAGAGAGCTGCGACAGAAGTACCTCTCCGCGCTGCAATGGACGTGTGCAGCGGTGGTGATGCTGCTCGCCGTGGCGAGCCTGTTGCCGAGCGGCGTGCTTGCGCAGGAGAAGAAACTCTCTGTGTATACGCCGCAGTCGAATTATTCCGTGAGCCTGGTGGAACAGAATGGCGCGGAATACGTTGGCTTGGTGGACCTGCTGGAGCCGATGGGGCGGGTGGAGGCGCGTCCGGATGGCAAGAAGTGGACGCTGCGATTCACTCCGGCGGGGACGAGCAACGTAATCGAGGCGCAATTCGAACAAGGCAAGAAGAAGGCGAAACTGCGCGGCGCAAATTACGAACTTCCGGGAAATTTTTCGCTGATCAATTCGCGCGGCTATGTTCCGGAGTCGTCGCTGCTGAACCTGCTGCCGCGATTGCTGGACCTGACGGTGCAACTGCATCAGCCTGGGCAACGCCTCTTCATCGGCGGGACGGGAATGCGGTACTCGGCGGAGTTGAAGAAGAATCCGTCGCGACTGGTGCTGACGTTTCCGGCGGCGGTGGCTCCGGCGATTGCGACGGAACCGGGCAAGCTGCGCATGAACTTTGCAAAAGACGCGGTGGTGAGCGCGGGCGTTGATAACGTGAACTATGGCGACGCGCTGATTGCATCCACACAATTCACGGAAGCGAATGGCGCGGCGGAGATGGTGGTGAACGCGAACGCCCCGGTGATCGCCAATTTTTCGGACGGCGGGAAGACCATCACCATCGCAGCGGCGGCACAGCAGCAGGCTGCGGCACCGCAACCACAACAGCCCACGCACGAGACTCCGCTGCCCGCTCCGCGCATGACACCCGCCCCGCAACAGACGCGTCCGCCAGCACGCTTCCTGGTGGTGATCGATGCCGCACATGGCGGAGACGACAAGGGCGCGACACTGAGCGCGACCCTGGCGGAAAAAGATGTTGCGCTGGCTTTTGCGCGCAGGCTGCTGCATGAATTCGAGAACAAGGGAATTCCGGCGTCGATGCTACGCACGACTGATACGACGATGACATTCGACCAGCGGGCGCAAGGAGTGAACATGGCGCACGCGGCTGTGTATATCAGCGTTCATGCGTCGTCAGTAAGTCATGGGGTAAGGCTGTACACGGAGATGATGCCACCCTCGAACGCCGTCATCGACCGGCACGCGTTCCTGCCGTGGCAGACGGCGCAGGCGCCGTATCTGGACTTGAGTTCGCAAGTGGCGGGGTCGGTCGCAGCGGAGTGCAACACACGGCAGATCGCGGTGCGCGCCATGACCAGCGCGCTGCGTCCGATGAACAGTATCGCGGCCCCGGCAGTCGCGGTGGAATTGGCGCCCACGGGCAGCAAAGTGGAAGAAGTGAATAACGCGAAGTATCAGCAGAATGTGGCGGCTGCAGTGGCGGCGGGCGTGGCCGCAATCCGCGCAAAGCTGGAGGCGCCCAGACCATGATCTCCCGCCAACTTCAGATAGCTTTGGCGCTGCTCCTGGTAGCAGCTTTGGGACTGGGCTTCTACGCCTTGCGACTGAAACGGAACGCTGAACAACTGCAGCAATCGGATACGCGGCCGATAACGGCTCCGGTAAGCGGACCAAGCGAAGCGGTGACCTTATTTGTGGCTTATGACGACGCTGGCGTGCTGCGGAAACAAACGGTGAACATGGCGCTTCCGGCAGAACCGGGGGAGCGGGCGCAGCACGTTCTGCGCGCGCTGCTGGCTATCTATCTGCAAAAGCCCTCGCCGCATCCGCTGGGCGACGGCGCGGATGTGAAAAACGTTTACCTGATGGAAGACAACACCGCGGTCATCGACATGAACCTGGCATTTGCGGATGCGCATCGTTCGGGCGTGTTGGAAGAACAGTTGACCGTGATCTCCATGGTGGAAACGCTGGCGGCGGCGCTGCCGAAGACGACGCGCGTGAAGTTCTTGTTGAATGGACGCGAGCGCGATACGCTGGCAGGACACTCGGACTTATCAACTTTTTACGATGTCGCCCAAGTGAAGCAACTCGCACAGGAGATGCAGTGAGCCAGGAATTGAGGAACGGGAAAGGGCGCCGCTTCCGCATCGCCGTGTTTGATTCCGGCGTTGGCGGACTGACGGTGCTGCGCGCGATCGTGGCGCTGATCCCGAACGCGGACTACATCTATTTTGGCGATACGGCGCGACTTCCCTACGGCAGCAAATCGCGCGAGACCGTGGCAAAATACACGGTGGGCGCGGCGCAATTTCTGGAAAAACAGAGGCCGGATGTGCTGGTGATCGGCTGCAATACGGCGTCGGCGCTGGCGCTCTACGACATCAAGGCCGGAGTGAACATCCCGGTCATCGGCGTGATCGAACCGGGAGCGGAACGTGCGGCGGAAGTAAGCCAATCGCGCGAAGCCGTGGTGATCGGGACCGAGGCGACGATCAGCACGCACGCCTATCAACGTGCATTGGCGCGGCGCGGATTTGCGACCTACGAGAAGGCTTGCCCGCTGTTTGTTTCGCTGGTGGAAGAGGGTTGGACGGACCATCCGGTGACCGAAGAGGTTGCGCGCATTTACATGGCAGAGGCGTTGAAGGCCGCGTCGACGCATACGGATGTGCTGGTGCTGGGCTGCACGCACTACCCGCTGATTCGCGAGACGCTGCGTCGCGTGGTGCCGAAGGAGATCGAGATCATCGATTCCGCGGAATCGACGGCGCATGCTGTGGCGGAGGAGTTGGGAGTGGATGGAATGGGGTCGGGAGCGGCCCCGACGTTCCGGTTCTACGTGACGGATTCGGTGGAGAAGTTCAAGAAGATGGCTCCGCTGTTTTTGGGACATCCGGTGGAGAACGTGGAGCACGTGGATATTGAGAGTTAGCCAGCAGGGGCTAAAGCCCTTCGATTCGAGCGCCTTTTCGGCACGACTGAAGTCGTGCCCTGATACGAACCATCCTTGCTGGTCGAAAGCCCATCGTAGCGGATCGAAAGCCGCCGTTGCGGATGAAAGCGTCGTTGCGACTGAAGCGTCGCCGCGAGTGAAGGCACCGTTGCGGTACATTACCGTTTTGATTTCAATTACCCAATTACCGCTTACGAAATTACCCAATTACCCAATTACCAATTCATTTACAATTCTTGCGCCATGAGAAATCTAATTCTTGTTACAGCGTTGTTTTCGTCCACCATTCTGTTCGCTGCCACTCCTTGCAAACCGGCAGTAGAGCATACGAAGCTTGACCAAGCCGCTACACAGACCATCCAGAAGAAGGTAAATCTTGGAGGAGAACCTTGGCGATTGGACGCCAAGGAAGTTGCCGCGCGCCAAGTCGAGTCCATGGACGCGACCTTGAAGGCGCCGGTGGTGAAGGCGTGGTTGAAAACGGTGAAGTCGGACGAGCACACGCAGGTGCTTAGCTACAAGACGGAAGACCGCACCTACGAGATCACGATGAGAAAGCCGGAATGGCTGCTTCCCTACGCTAGCATTTATAAGACGATGATTTGGAACGTGACGGACGTGACGACAACGTGTCCGGCTGTAACGAATGCCCCGGCGAAGAAGCCTGCGGCAGCGACCAAGTAAAACTCTCGCGCAGCCACTCGTAGACATTTATTCGCGAACTTTCGTTCGCAAATATTCGTTCGCAAACATTCATTTAATCAAGAGAGAGCAAGTCATTTTATGATCTATCGTTCTGATCATCGCGCGACGGACGAGATGCGTCCGGTGAAAGTAACTACTGAATTCATTGCCACGGCCGAGGGCTCGTGCCTGATAGAGGTTGGCAACACGCGCGTGATCTGCACGGCGAGCGTGGAGGAATCCGTGCCGCACTGGATGCGGAATTCCGGCAAGGGCTGGATCACGTCCGAGTACGGGATGTTGCCGCGAGCGACGCTGACGCGCACAGCGCGTGAGGCGAGCAAGGGCCGAGCGGGCGGACGCACGCACGAGATTCAGCGACTGATAGGGCGATCGATGCGCGCCATTGTTGACCTGAAGGCTTTGGGCGAGCGGACGCTGTGGATCGATTGCGATGTTATACAGGCCGACGGCGGCACGCGTACGGCGTCGATCACGGGAGCGTTCGTGGCGCTGTCGCTGGCGATGCAGAAGCTGGTCGATGCAGGCACGTTGAAGAAGATCCCGCTGCGCGACTACGTTGCGGCGACCAGTGTGGGCATTGTGGAAGGGGCTGTGCTGCTGGACCTGGCGTATGAAGAGGATTCGCGCGCCGAGGTAGACATGAACTTCGTGATGACGGGCGCGGGCGCGTTCGTGGAACTGCAGGCGACGGCGGAACAAGTTCCCTTCACCGACGAGCAGTTGCAGCAGATGATCGCGTCGGCACGGAAGGGCATTCGCGAGTTGCTGGAGATACAAAAACAGGCGCTGGGCGGGATGACGCTTTAGAAATCAGTCTAGGCGAGCTGCGCTCGCCCGCCACGGACAAGGCGTCCGGGCCCACGCGGGGCAAGGGCAAGGAATTAAGATCCAATGAAAGAGGCCGTGAGCAAAAGCTCACGGCCTCTTTTGTTTATCGCTTAGAGCGGGCTACTTGGTAACGAGCGTTTGCGCCTTGTACTTCGCGACCATTTCATCCAGCGTGAAGGGAGTGTAGTCGCCCGCATGTCCGGCCTGACCAAACTGTGTCATGCGTTGCGCGACGACTTTCTTCATGGCATCACGGGCCGGCTTCATGTAGTCGCGCGGATCGAATTTTTCCGGCGTCTCCATAAGAACCTTGCGGATCGCGCCCGTAATCGCGAGGCGATTGTCGGTGTCGACGTTGATCTTCCGAACACCGTTCTTGATTCCGATCTGGATCTCTTCGACGGGCACGCCCCAGGTCGGTTTCAAGCTGCCACCATACTGATTGATGATGTCCTGCAATTCCTTGGGAACGCTCGAGGAACCGTGCATGACAAGGTGAACATTGGGAAGCTTCTTGTGAATCTCGATGAGGACGTCCATCTTGAGGACCGAACCATCGGGCTTCTTGGAGAATTTGTAGGCGCCGTGGCTGGTGCCGATGGCGATGGCAAGGGCGTCAACACCCGTCTTCTCGACAAACTCAGCGGCCTGGTCGGGATCGGTCACGTGCTCAAGCCCCGTTCCGCCGGCGCCATGTCCGTCTTCAATTCCGCCGAGCACGCCGATCTCACCTTCGACGGTGACGCCCTTTGCGTGGGCCATTTTGACGACCGCGCGGGTAGTCTCGACGTTGTACTCGAAGCTGGAAGGGGTTTTGCCGTCCGGCATGAGCGAACCGTCCATCATGACGGAAGTGAAACCGAGGTCGATGGCCGACTTGCAGGTCTCCACGCTGTTGCCGTGGTCGAGATGCAGCACGATCGGCAGCTCAGGATAGATTTCCGTCGCGGCCAACATCAGGTGATAAAGAAATTTGTCCTGGGAATAGCTGCGAGCGCCCCGGCTGGCCTGCACGATGACGGGCGACTTGGTCTCGCGCCCGGCTTCCATGATGGCCTGAATCTGCTCCATGTTATTTACGTTGAATGCACCGACACCATAGCCGCCCTTGGCGGCCTCATCCAGCAACTGTCGCATCGAAACGAGAGGCATGCAGTTCTCCTTTATGAATGGCTTTCGCTTATAATGATTGCGTGCGCGGAACGTGGGGTTCCGCGGAGTCTCGGCCCTCGGGTCAAGTATCGCATCTATCAAGCTAGCATTCCGGCAACCATAACGACTGTGATTGCAGTCACACAGCCAGGCCGTACAGAATGGCCGAAGGCTCACGCCTCGGTCCTGCAACGATGGAGGATGTTCGAATGAAACTCACCCCCGGAAAACTAGCCGGATTGAAGGCCGTCTCCAATGAGCGCGGCGTGATTGCTGCTGCCGCCATGGATCAACGAGGCTCGCTGAAAAAGGCGCTCGGCGCCAATGCTGGCGACCGCGAGCTCGAAGATTTCAAGACATCCGTAACCGAAATCCTTACGCCACACGCTAGCGCCATCCTGCTTGATCCGGAGTGGGGCCTGCCGGCAAGCAAGAAGCGCGCCAAAAATGCCGGCCTGCTGCTGGCTTACGAAAAGACGGGTTACGACAAGACTGGCCCTGGCCGACTGGGCGACCTGCTCGACCTGTGGAGCGTGAAGCGCTTGAAGGAAGCGGGCGCGGATTGCATCAAGATCCTGCTCTACTACACTCCGTTCGATCCGAAATCGATCAACGATGTGAAGCACGCGTGGGTCGAGCGTCTCGGCGATGAGTGCAAGGCAAACGATATTCCCTTCTTCCTTGAGTTCGTGGGATACGACGAAAGCCTGGACGAAAAGGGAGTGGACTACGCGAAGAAAAAGCCGGCAATCGTAAAGGGCTCCATGGCCGAGTTCTCGAAAGAGCGCTATGGCGTGGACGTCCTGAAGGTGGAAGTTCCGGTGAACATGAAGTTTGTGGAAGGCGCGAAATCGTTCGCAGGCGCGGCGGCCTATACGAAAAAGGAAGCGATGCAGCTCTTCCTTGAGGCGGCAGCGGTGACCACAAAGCCGTTCATTTATCTCTCCGCGGGTGTGAGCAATGCGGAGTTCAACGAGGCGCTGGCGCTGGCAGGCGAGTCGGGAGTGAAGTTCAACGGCGTGCTCTGCGGACGCGCGACGTGGAAAGATGGTATCGCCATCTTCGCGGAAAAGGGCGACAAGGCATTCCGCGAATGGCTCTCGACCGAAGGCGTGAAGAACATCGAGAACGTGAACAACAGCCTGAAAGCAGCCACACCGTGGTACTCGATCTACGGAGTGGACGGCGCAACGGCCGCGAAGTAAATCGCTTAACCAAGCTACGCAGAAGGCGTGCTCTTACGGAGTGCGCCTTTTTTAGGTTGAAGATATCCGCAGCCGTTAACAAGAAATAGAGCGTGCCCGAAAGCACGCCCGTATTCCTGCAACAACATCTATTTATGCGCTGGTGAACCAACGGGGCCCACTCCGCGTACGTCGCGGCGACGGTCTCTTCGGTCGTGATGGATGTCGCGCTTGTCTTTCCGGATCTCGCGGTTATCGGCCTTGATCTCGCGACGGTCGCCGGCGATTTCGCGACGTTCCTGCGCGGCGGCAGCCTGGTTGTGGTTCAACCGGTCCTGACGCAGTTCGCGCTTGTCGCGATTGAGTTCGCGACTATCCTGCCTGCGATCTACCCTGTCGTGCTTGATATCGCGCTTGTCTTTGCGAATGTCGCGATTGTCGCGTTTAATGTCTCGCCGTTCAGCGGGTGTGGCGGTGGTGACTGCCTGCGCCGATGCAAAAGTGCCGATCCCAAGCACCGTTGCGATGGTTGCGATTCCTGCTGCCCGTACCAGGTTCTTCATATTGATCTCCCGAGTTCACGCTTGTCATGGAGCTTCTTCTCTCCATCTGCGAACTTGAACACGGATGCAAAAACAGAGTTTCTACCCGGGAAGAATTTGTGTGCAGATATTTTCAGGATGGACACTGCACCTTGGTAATCCGGACGGCAGAATCATCTTGCGAAGCGAACCGAAACTTTCGCGCCTTGCGGAAGGCGTGTTCCCGGCGCAGGCGATTGTTCGCGCGCAACTCCGCTGCCAATGATGTTCAGTTCATAACCGGATTGCTGCGCTGTCTCGATGGCGCCACGAAGCGACTTGCCGATGAACGATGGAACGACGGAGCCGTTGCCCACATCGAGCACGACGGTGCCATTATTCGGCGCAGTGGTTTGCGTCGCGGTACTAGCCGGGGAGATTGCTTCCGGTGAAGTTGTAGACGGCTTGTCAGGCTTCGCCTGCGCGGAAGGCGGTGCAGGATACGCGGCGTTCACTGCGCCGGGAGCGGCTTTCGAACTGGCCATTACAGGTGGAGGTTGCGAGGCGGCGGGCTGTTCAGTGTCGGCGAACTGCAGTGTTTCTCCAAGGCGATCAGGAGAGCTCTCGTTCAACTCTTCGTCCTTCACCTTGGCGCGCAAGAGCAACCGGCGTGGATCGTTCTTGACCTCGGCATCGCGCGGCACATTCAGGTAGGAAAGCACTTGCTGTGCGATCCGAGTGAAAACGGGAGCGGCGACCTGTCCGCCCTGGTGAAGACCCTTCTTATTGGCGGAGTCGAGAATCACGACGATGGTGACAGCTGGCTCGTTCACGGGCGCAAATCCGGCGAAAGAACCAATGTATTTTGTCTTGGAGTAGGTTCCGGTCGCGGGATCGACCTTCTGCGCAGTGCCGGTCTTTCCCGCCGAAGTGTATCCGTCAAGAATGGCCTTGCGTCCAGTTCCGAAGAGTACGACGCCTTCCATCATCTTGCGCATCTCGGCCGAGGTGAGGGGCGAGATGACGCGGCGCTGCTGCGGCGGTTTGTAGACAACCGTCTGATAGGTGTTGCTGGGCGCGGTCATTCCGGCGACGATGCGCGGAGGCGTGTAGAGGCCGTCGTTGGCGATGGTGGAGATCATGGAGACTAGCTGCACGGGAGAGACGCCGATCTCCTGTCCCATGGAGATGGCCCCGATGGAGACCTTGGACCAGCGTGAAGCGGGCTTGTGCAATCCCTTGGTCTCGCCTGGGAGTTCGATACCGGACTGCGCGCCGAAGCCGAAGGCGCGGATGTAGGAATCGAAGCGTTCATTGCCGAGTCGCATGCCGAGCTTGATGGAGCCGACGTCGCTGGAACGCGCGAGGACCTGGGAGACGGTGATGAGTCCGAGAGCTTCGTGATCGCGAATGCGAAGTCCGTTGACGACGATAGAACCGTTCTGGCAGTCGATGAGTTCGTCGGGCTTGGCAAGTTTTTCTTCAAGAGCGGAAGAGATGGTGACGATCTTGAAAGTGGAGCCGGGCTCGTAGACGTCGCTCACAGCGCGGTTCTTCAGCGCTGCTGGCTTGATCTCGCGTTGCACGTTCGGGTTGAAAGTGGGACGGTTGGCAAGCGCAAGTATCTCTCCGGTTCGCGGTTTCTGCACGATGGCAGTCGCAGCTTCCGCGCCCGTTTCCAGCATCGCCTGGTCAAGTTCCTTCTCAACGATGTATTGAATTTTTTCATCGATGGTGAGGACGATGTTTGCACCGGGCTCAGGCTGGCGTTCGGTGTCGTCGTGCGAACGGCGACGGGCATCGATGGACATCATCTTCAAGCCCGGATTGCCGCGGAGCGAATCGTCGAATTTTCCCTCGATGCCGGCAAGGCCCTCGTCATCCAGTCCGACATAGCCGAGAACCTGCGCAGCAAGATCGCGCTTGGGATAATAGCGTCTGGGTTCTTTCTGGAAATAGATTCCGCGCAGATTGAGAGCACGGACGCGAGCGGAGGTATCGGAATCGAGTTTGCGCGCCAGCCAGGCGAAATTTCGCTGGCTTTTCATGCGGGCAAGCAGTTCGTTGGGGTCGGAGCCGAGAACGGTTGCAAGGAGGTTCGCGGTGCTGGCCTGGTCGGGAATCTCGCTGGGCACGGCAAAAACGGAATCAACCTGCACGGACATCGCGAGTTCGTGTCCGTTGCGATCGTAAATGATGCCGCGCTTGGCGGGCACGTCGAAGGTGCGCTGCTGCTGTCGCTGCGCGCGAACTACGAAGTCTCCGTAAGAAAACACCTGGAGGAAGACGAGCCGGCAGCAAACGAGAAGGATCCAAGCAAAAAGGAAGGCTCCGAGGTAGTAGAGGCGTTTCTGCGCGTTGTTGGTCGAGCCACCAGGAGGCATTGACTACACCCACCGCATCCGCGATGAAACCTCGCGTAAAACCTCGAGGGCTGTTGAGCGGGCCAAGACCGCTGTTGCTGAAACAGAACTGGCGGTCCGCGCTTGGCGAACCGCCATTCCATGCCTGGGACTCTGGTTGAAGTCCGGCAAACGCATTATTGTGTGAGCGAGATGACGGAAACTCCGGCGGCGCGAGCCATGACCGGACCACCGAGGTCTACGTTCACATCCATCTGCTGCACCTGGCCAGCCTGGGGCAACTGCAGACCCATGCCGCGCGCGAGCGCATCAATACGTTCCGGATCTTTCAGGGAAGCTTCTTCAAGACGTAACTGACGATTGGTCTCGGAGAGAGCTTCGCGTTGCTGTTTCAATTCCTGAATGCGATAGCCGTATTCAATTGCGCTGTAGTGCTGGTAAACGTAACAGGAGACAAGCCCCAACAAGATCGAAAGCGCGAAGATGAACAAGGTGCGTTCACGGCGACGCCGCGGGTCGGCCATCTTTACCAGGCGCGAGTTATCGATGGGCTTGGCGAAGAAGACCTCGGGCGTTCCAGCCACGGACCTGCGCGCAGGCGCGGGCGAGGCGAAGAAGCGGTCTTCGACGGCGGACCACAGGCTTCCCTGCTGCGGCGAACGAGATGGATTTACAACGGCCCCGACTGACATTTTATGCAACTCCAAGCAGAACAGACTGACGCGTGTTCACGTGTTCAAAACGAGCCAGCATGAAGGCGGGCACGTTTTCGATTTCTTCTTTCATGCGCCATTCGGTCGCGAGATCGGCTTCCGCCTTGGCGACTGTGGCAACCAGTTCCTCAATCAACATTCCAGTGAACATACGCACCTCCGAACCACCGGGCCCGGACTTCTTGAAAGTTATTCACATTCTGCACAGGTTTTTCCACATCTATTGATTTCGATTCGGAAAAACCTATTTCGCCGACTTCCGTTTCTGCTGCTGCTGCTGCTTCATCCGTTCTGCTGCACGCATCTTTGCGCTTCGCGAACGGGGATTGCTATCGATCTCTTCTTCCGTGGCCGTTACCGGCTTTTTCGTAAAGACATTCCAGATTCCTTCGCGTGCGCCATCGCGCATCGCGTCCTTTACGATCCGGTCTTCCAGGGAGTGGAAGCTGATGACAACCAGCCTGCCTCCCGGTTTCAGAACGCGAGGCGCTGCCTCAAGCAGGGCCTTCAAGTCGTCCAGTTCGCGGTTTACGAAGATTCGGATTCCCTGGAAAGTCAGAGTCGCTGGATGAATTCGCCGTTCTGCCTTATTCATTGGCCGGGCCGCGGCCGATATAACTTGTGCTAGATGAGCGGTCGTTCTTATCGGCCGCGCCCGTACAATGGCTCTGGCGATTCTCCGCGACCTCCTTTCCTCACCGAATTCGTAAATCAGGTTGGCGAGAGATTCCTCGTCAAACTGATTTACCACTTGATCGGCGGAGAGCTCAGCATGCGGATCCATTCGCATATCGAGCGGTCCTTCCGCCTGAAAACTAAATCCACGCGTAGCGTCATCGAACTGCATGGAACTGACGCCAACATCGGCGAGCAGTCCATCGACGGATGCGGGCTTCACTCGTTGAGCGACCTCGGCGTACGAGGCGTGCAACAGGGTGATGGCCGGAAAGTCATTCGGCTGCGAGGCCGCGACATCCGCGAGACGCTTACGAGCCATATCCAACGCGCGTGTGTCCTTATCGAAACCAATGAGACGACCTTGAGGGCCGAGGCGTTTTGCGATTTCCGCACTGTGCCCGCCTAATCCCAAGGTGGCGTCGATATAGGTGCCACCGCGCCGGATGGCTAGAAAATCGATCGCTTCCTGTAAAAGAACCGAAACATGACTGAAACTCTCTTCTTCCCCGTCATGTCCGCTCCGAGGAGCGTTGTTAAAATCCTGGTCGTCGTCCGCCACTAGATACCCAAGCCAGCGAGAGATTCAGCGTCTTCATCCGTGAACGGCTGCTCTAGCAACTGCTTGCGATACGCTTCGATGTTGCGAACTTCGAGGTACTTCAAATTTCCGACTACGGCGACTTCACCCTTGAGTTCGGCGGAATCGCGAAGCAGGCTCGGCATCAACAAGCGACCTTGTCCATCCATCTCGACCACCTGGCCGTAGTAGTTGGTGCGGTCCAAATATTTTTTCTTCGAAGGATTGAAGTCAGAGACAGTCGCAAGCTTCTGTTCGATCTGCTCCCATTCTTCGAAGGGATAAATTTTTGCGATCTTTCCATCCAGACTCGTGATGTAGAACTGGGCGCCGTATTTCTCTTCAAGCACACGCTTGAATTCGGCAGGAACCTTAAGTCGGCCCTTGTCATCTACTCGAGTTGGGTGATTGCCGCGAAACATTTGCTTTTGCCCTCTTAGGGGCCTACTGTTGTCGGTTGAAGTGGAGGTGAGTTCAGTTTTGGGAATCGGGGGCGGTGTTTCTAACTATTCTCGCCACCTTTATCTGGGTTCGTCCCCAGCCTCCCACTACCGTCCACTCCTTATCCACTTTCTACCACATTTGACCACATCCTACGCCTAAATGGTTGCGTGTCAACGGATTTTTTCTAGGTCCCTGTGTATTTCGGTAGTTAGCTGGGGTTAGTACGAGGGGTTGTGGTGGGTGACTAAGCAGACACAATCCTTTGGGTTTACCGTTTTGGTCCATGGGAGTTGCAAGTGGCGTTATTCGCGGCTCAGCAGTGGATTTCTATTGATATCGCTAAAGTCTTCCCTTTTTTCTGCGATCCCAAAAACTTTGTGGCCATCATGCCGCCAGAGATCGGCACGCGTTTGCTAAGCCTGGAGGCGGTTCCGCCAATTTCCCTGGATCTGGCGCTGGCAGCGGCTGCCGGCGCCGGTTCGCGAATAGAGTTTTCCTTCCTCGCGATTCCACTACTCCCCTTCCGCATGAGCTGGATTGCCGAAGTGGTGTGTTTTGAACCCTACAGGATGTTCCGGGATGTGCAGCGGCACGGGCCTTTTGCGAGTTGGGAGCACACGCACGGCTTCAAGGCTGAGGTGCGCCAAGGTTGCGCGGGGACGTTGATTACGGACGAGATTATTTACTCGGTGGGATACGGTTTGCCGGGGCGGGTGGTGGGGGAAGCGGTGGTGAAGCTGGCGCTGGCAAGAACGTTTGCGCACAGGCGCAAGGTGATTGCGAGAATACTGGAGGGCGGCAGCGCGTGATCTCCGGTTGGCACTTTCCCCAGTACCAACCAGTCTCGTTGTGCGCTGACGCCCATGGCAAGGGGAGTTAGGCGACTCCTCGTGCGACGAGATAATCGGAATACTTCTGGTCGGTCCCGACAATGTGTTGCTTGAGCCAATTCATCAGGAAGTCGATGACAGAAGTGCTGAGGGCTGCGCGTCCGGCGACGAATTCTTTCGAGAATTCGGATACCTTGCTGACGAACAGAATGTGCTCGGCGTGATGCAGAGAGTATTCAGGATAGGCATTCCGCTGCATGGCGCTTTCTTCGGCGGCGAAGTGAGCTTTTGTGTATTTCGCAAGTTCCGCCAGTACGCCGCCAATAACGTCAGAGCCCTTGCCGACACGCATGGCGTCGTGAAGTTTGTTGATCAGGTCGAAAAGAACCTGATGCTGCTTATCGAAGGATGGCACTTTCACGGAATATTGTTCAGACCAGCACAATAATGACATTTCGTCTCCGGGCCTTGCATTGGTTGAGGTATTCACTGTGCTTCTGGAGAATGTGTTCGGAACCAATCCATCGACTTTGACGCTGAATGCGTCCGCTGCAATGCCGCCATCTTGGTTCCTCCACTCTATATATCGGAATGGGGGGGAAACCCTTTAATGAAAAAGCGCGCCGTCAAGCGCGCTGGGGTAAACAGGTGATGGGATTATGCGGCTTCAGAGGCGTCCCCTGCGGCGGGGTCCTCGTGTTCGACGGGCTGGAAGCTGGGAGCTTCGCCTTGCGGGACGGACTCCTGGCGTCCGACGCTGAAGTAGGAGAAGCCCGCGCGCGACATCTCCTCACGAGAGTAGAGGTTGCGCCCATCGATGACGATGGGATGGCTCAACTCTTGGCGCAGCCGTTCGAGATCGAGAGAAGCAAACTCCTCCCAATCGGTGAGCACCAGCAGGGCGTCAGCATTTTTAGCCGCGCCGTAAGCGCTCTCTGCGAAGCGGATGGCTGCGCTGGCTGGGAATTCCGCACGAGCACGTTCCATGGCGGCTGGATCGTAAGCAACGACCTCGCAGCGCTCCTTGAGTAGCAGGTGGATCAGAGCAATAGCGGGAGATTCGCGGATGTCGTCGGTCCCGCCTTTGAAAGCCAGGCCGAGCACGGCGAGACGTTTTCCTTTCAGGGTCCAGAGCGCGCTGCGCACTTTGCGAAGGAAGATGCGACGCTGCTCTTCGTTGATGCGCATAACCTCTTCCAGCAGATGGAAGTTCTGGCCGCAATCTTGTGCGACGGCGCTGAATGCGGCCAGATCCTTGGGAAAACAGGATCCGCCGTACCCGATGCCGGGACGCAGGAACTTGCTGCCGATGCGGGCGTCGGCGCCCATTCCTTCACAGACTTCCTGCACATCAGCCCCCGTTGCCTCGCAGATATTTGCGACGGCGTTGATGAAGGAGATCTTCATGGCAAGGAATGCGTTGGAGGAGTGCTTGATGAGTTCAGCGCTACGGGCGCTGCTGGTGATGAGTTTTGCCGGAAGCGAAGCAGCGTCTGGCGCGGGAATGGCGTCCCTGGCCTGGGAGTAGCGCCCGGAGGTAAGCGGCCCGTAAAGGACCTGCATGACCCTGCTGGCGCGATCATTGTCGCTGCCTAGGACGATGCGGTCGGGATAGAGGAAATCGGTAACGGCACAACCTTCGCGCAGGAATTCGGGGTTGGAGGCCACTTCAAAGCTGCCGGGCTGCCCGCCAGAGCGGGTGATGATGCGACGCACCCATTGATTGGTACCTACGGGGACGGTGCTCTTCACGACGACGACTTTGAAGCTGTTTAGCTCGCGAGCTA
>JBBRZF010000063.1:0-17246 GCA_038236965.1 Terriglobales bacterium
AACGGGCTTCCAGCAAGGCTTCTTCGGCAACCGGTACTCGCTGAACGCGACCTATTTCAACAGCCACTACACCGATCAGATCCAGTACAAGTACAGTCCCGTGGCGGCGCAGTACATCAACATCAACAAGGCGCTGGCGCACGGTGCAGAGGTCGAGTTGAGCGGACGCATCAGCAAACGCCTTTCGCTCGATGGCGCTTACACCTACACCTCTACTCAGGCGCAAAGCGCTCCTCTTTGCACCCCTGGCTCGGGATGCACGGCGACCGGAGAGCCTTTGCTCCATCGCCCCAGACACTCCGGAGAGGTGCTGCTCACCTACTTGACGTCGAAATGGGGAGGCTCGTTGGCGGGCACCTTCATCGGACGCAGGCCTGATTCCGACTTCCTCTTCGGCGCCATCACGCCGGTGGATTACGCTGCCGGTTATGGACGCGTAGATCTCTCCGGGTGGCGCGCTATCAACCACTACATGACCGCTTTCGCCAGCGTCGGAAACCTGCTCAATAAGCAGTACAACGACGTGGTTGGATATCGCGGACTCAGGGCCAACTTCCGCGCCGGAATGCGCTTCCGCATCGGCGGCGATTGATTTCCTCCCCCATGCACTAAAAAGGGCCAGTGACGAATTCGTCACTGGCCCGCACTCTTTGCGAAAGGCTCGATTCGACCTACGCCCTCTTCATCGCGAATTTGAATGCCCGATACTTGTCGCGGGCGGCAATCAGTTTCTCTACATTCTCTTCGCTCAAAACTTGCTCTCGCCCAAGTTGGTGCGCAACCAACGTGATTTTGGCGAAGTGTTCCACGGTCTCCATGTTCATGTAGGCGGTCAACAGATCTTCGCCGTAGGTGACCACACCATGGTTCGCCATCAGAATCGCGTTGTGGCTGGGAATGTGCGGCTCAAGCGAGCGCGAAAGTTCGGGAGTGCCCGGCGTCGCGTAACTTGCCAGCGGCACTTTGCCTAAAGAGAGCACGATCTCGGAGACCAACGCCTTATCCAGTGCCATGCCCGAGGCGGCAAAGCCCGTTGCCGTCGGCGGATGAGCATGAACGATGGCTTGAACATCGGGGCGCATCTGGTAGATGGTCAGGTGCATCGCGATTTCACTGGAAACTTCGCGGAAGCCGCCTACCTTTCGCCCATCCACTTCCACCCGCACCAAGTCCTCGGTGGACATCATGCCTTTGCACATGCAGGTTGGCGTCGCCAAAATGGTTCTATCGTCCAGCCGGACAGAGATATTCCCGTCCGTAGCGGCGATAAACCCGTTATCGTGCAGCAACTTACCGATTCGGACGATTTCGTGGCGATGCTCGTGTTCACTCATACAGTTCCGGTAACTCACGAATGACGTTTATCGTGTAGTCCGCGTATAGTACCCCACCTTACAGTCATTCGCCAACTGGTAGAACGAACAAACCTGCTACAAAATTTGGGAATATCGATTCTGGAATTCCCCGCACCGCCTCAAACCGAGTCCTCTGTGGAAATTCAGTGCTAAAATCCCGAGTAGTCGCATGCGCCGCCTCCGAATCCAAATCGTGCTCCTGCTTCTCGTCTTGTTGTCGCTTCCGCTTGCGGCGGCAGATCGCAAGGAACTCGCAAAACGCATCGACGAGATTCTCGCCCAGCCTGACGTGGCACGCGGCTTCTGGGGCTTGGAGATACTCGACGTCGAAAACGGCAAGACGCTCTACTCGCGCGACGCCGACAAGCTCTTTATCCCCGCATCCAATACCAAGCTTTTCACTACCGCTACGACCTTGGCCTTGGTCGGCCCTGACTACCGTTTTCATACTACGGTCGAAACCACGGGCACCGTGGATCGCTACGGACGCGTAGCTGGAGACCTGGTCCTCGTGGGCCGGGGCGACCCCAACCTCTCCGGTCGAACCCTTCCCTACAATCTGCGCACGGAACGCAAGCTGCCGCCCGACAAGGCACTGGAAGACCTCGCCGACCAACTGGTCGCGAAGGGCGTGAAGGTAGTGGATGGTGACATCGTCGCAGATGACTCCTACTTCGCCTTCGAACGCTATGGCGAGGGCTGGTCGCAAGACGATCTCGTCTGGGAATGGGGCGCGCCCGTTTCGGCCATCACTATCAACGACAACGTACTGTTTGTCAGCATCATGCCCGCCGAACGCGCAGGCGACAAAGCTTACGTCAGCATCGTTCCTTTTCCGGATTACTTCAAAGTCGACAACCGCTTGATGACCACTCCGACCGGAACCGGTCCGCGCAAGATCTTCATCAATCGCGAACCCGGCTCCACTCAGCTCACTCTCTGGGGAAACATGCCTCTGGATGACCCTGGCGCCGGAGAGGCACTCGCCATCGAAGATCCGGCGGATTACGCCTCCAAGCTCTTCTCTCGCTTGTTGGAAAAGCGCGGCATCACCGTGTACGGACACACGCGCACACACCACACGGAACTCGCAAGTCTTTCGACCTTCTCCGTCACCACGATGGCGTCTGGCGGGGGCGCAAGCGACTCGCGATTCCATCAGGCCATCGCTCCTCCGCTCGTGCTCGCCAGCTATGAGTCAGCGCCGCTCGCCCAGGATCTGCGCGTCATCAACAAGGTGAGCCAGAATCTGCACGCCGAATTGATGCTGCGCCTGCTGGGACGAGAGAAGGGTGCTGCCGGAACCATCGAAGCCGGACTGGAAGTCATGCGAGGATTCCTCTCGCAAGCAGATATCCGTCCGGAGGAATTTACCTTCTACGACGGTTCGGGTCTTTCCCGTCAAAATCTGGTTGCGCCCCATGCCATCGTCAAGCTGCTCAACTATTCGAGCAAACAGCCTTGGGGACAGCAGTTCATCGACACCCTGCCTGTAGGCGGAGTGGACGGTTCACTGGCAGACCGCTTCAAATCGGCTACCGCGCTCGGACGCGTAAAGGCCAAGACAGGCTCGCTCAGCCATGTGAATGCGTTGTCTGGATACCTCACGACCATCAAGGGCGATCATGTCGTCTTTTCGATCATAGGGAACAATCACACGCTGAACACCAAGCGCGCCCTCGAGACGATCGACCAGATCGTCGAAGCGGTTATCGACGACCTTCCGAAAAAATAACTAGATCATCATCTTCCCTGGGATTGGCCGGACGGAGATGGTCGCGGTGCGTCTCTTCCAACATCAGTTCTCCGCTGGAATCGCATTCTAAAACCGTCTCGCAGACGCGAACGCTGATCATGCAAACGGAACTGCAACTCTGCATAGGAACGCACCAACTCACGCTTCCGTCGGGTATCGTTCGGCTCACTGATCGCGCTTGAGAGTACTCCAGGTACTCTTGCAGCGCATACGGCTCAATACTCTTCTTGCTGTTCGTCACACAAAAACGCCGAAGCTGATTTAAGCACAACCGCTCAGGATGAGAACGAAAAGAGAACGAGGCTACGAGAGAGTGGCTGAAGACGGCAATTTATCTATAATCTCGGCATGGCTTCGGCAGGCAAGGACGTCGTGCGCAAAATCGACGCGCTGCGCGACGAGATTCGTCATCATGAACATCGCTATTACGTGCTCGACAATCCGGAGATTTCGGATGCGGAGTACGACCGTCTGGTCAACGAACTGAAGGCGCTTGAGGCTGCGCATCCTGAACGGATCACGGCGGATTCTCCGACACAACGTGTAGGCGGGCGTCCGCGTGAAGGGTTTGCAAAGGTGCAGCATTCCACGCCGATGCTGTCGCTGGACAACGCCTACAACGAAGAAGAGTTGAGGGAGTGGGCGCGGCGCGTGGAAGAGTTGAGCGGCGAACGCGAGTTGGAGTTTGAGTGCGAGCTGAAGCTGGATGGGCTGTCGATGGCGCTGCGTTACGTGGAGGACGAGCAGCAGCAGGGGCGGGCGCAATTCTTGCAGGCGATCACGCGGGGCGACGGATCGACGGGTGAAGATGTGACGCTGAACCTGCGGACGCTGCGCTCGGTGCCGCTGTCGGTGGGCGCGGCGGCGCTGAAGAAAGCAACGCTGCCGCTGGAGTTCGAGGTGCGAGGCGAAGTGATCATGCCGACGAAATCGTTCGAGCTCATGAATGAAGACCGCGAGCGGGAGGGACAGGCGAAGTTCGCGAATCCGCGTAATGCCGCAGCCGGCGCAGTTCGCGTGCTGGAGCCAAATATCACCGCGCAACGCAGACTGGATTTCTATGGTTACTTTTTGCTGATCAGCGGGCGCGTCGCGATGGAGAAGCAGTCGACTGCGCTGGATGCGCTGGGGGCCGCGGGGTTCAAGGTGAATCCGAATCGCAAGCTGGTGAAGGGCATCGATGCGGTTTGGAAATTCATTGGCGAAGCGGAGACGAAGCGCGAGTCGCTGCCGTACGAGATTGACGGTATCGTGGTGAAGTTGAACCGTACGGACCTGTGGCAGAAACTTGGGTTCACCGGGAAGGCTCCGCGGTGGGCGATAGCGTACAAGTTTGCTGCGCGCGCGGGCGTGACCAAGGTGGAAGACATTTTGATACAGGTGGGACGCACCGGAAAATTGACGCCGGTGGCGGCGCTGACTCCGGTCGGCATCGGCGGGACGACGGTGACACGCGCGACGTTGCACAACCTGGATGAGATTGAGCGATTGGGAATCCGCATCGGCGACTGGGTGACGGTGGAGCGCGGCGGCGATGTGATTCCGAAGGTCGTGGGCGTGGTGGACGACAAAGCGCATCCGCGAGGGACGCGGGAGTTTGCGATGCCGGAGCGGTGTCCGGTGTGCGGCGGGCATGTTGTTCGCGCCGAGGGCGAGGCCGATCATCGCTGCGTGAACGTGAATTGTCGGGCGAAGCTTCGGGAGAGCATTCTGCACTTTGCATCTCGCGGAGTGATGAACATTGAGGGAATGGGCGATGCGCTGGTGGATCAACTGGCGGAGAAAGGGCTGGTAAAGAACGTCGCCGATATTTACGACCTCGACGAGAAGAAGCTGTTGTCGCTGGAACGCATGGGCGAGAAGTCGGCACAAAATGTTTTGAGAGAGATTGCGGCGACGAAGAAGCTTCCGCTGGAGAGAGTCATCTTCGGGCTGGGGATTCGCTTCGTTGGCGAACGCACTGCGGAATTCCTGGCAGAACATTTTGGCTCGATGGACGCGCTGATGCAGGCGAGCGTTGAAGAACTACAAGAGGTGAACGAAGTGGGGCCGCGCGTGGCGGCCGCAGTGAGGGAGTTTTTCGACGAACCGAAGAACGTCGCGCTGATAAAGCGATTGAAAGAAGCTGGGCTGACATTCACGGGAGTAAAGAAAGAACGCGGGACGCAGTTGGCGGGGATGACCTTCGTGCTGACAGGAACGCTCTCGAAATACACGCGCGATGATGCGAAGCGGATGATCGAAGATGCTGGCGGAAAGGTCTCCGGCTCTGTGAGCAAGAAGACGAATTACGTTGTTGCCGGGATGGATGCGGGGGCGAAGCTGGATAAGGCGCGGGAGTTGGGCGTGGGCGTGGTGAGCGAGGCTGAGTTGGAAGAGATGCTGGGGCGGAAGCCTTAAGACCCAAGTCAAAAGATGGAACCACGAAGGGCACGAAGGCGAGCGAAGGGACACGAAGGGTTCGAGATGCGACTGTGCGAATCCCGCTGCGCTACGCTCGGAATGAGGCACCCAGATACTGAAGTCGTGCCCTGATACAAAGCATCCTTGTTGTTGCTGTGAGCGGTACGACTTCTTACCACGCTTTTTTGATTCGTTCGTAGGTGGTGATCAAGTCTTCGGGGAGGACGCGGGTTTCGGAGATAACGGACATGAAGTTGGCGTCGGCGATCCAGCGGGGGAGCATGTGCATGTGTATGTGGGAGGCGACTCCGGCACCGGCGGCTTTGCCGATGTTCATGCCCATGTTGAGTCCGTCGGGATGGTAGAGATCGCGGAGGACGCCTTCGAGTCGCTGGCAGATGGAAAACATTTCGGTGGCTGCGGGCGCGGGCAGTTTCTGGAATTCGTCGAGGTGGGCGTAGGGGACGACCATGACGTGTCCCGAGGTGTAGGGATAGCGATTGAGTACGAGGAGGCAGTGCTGGCCGCGATGGACGATGAGATTATTTTCGTCGTCGTGTTCGGCGGCCATGCGGCAGAAGATACATTCGGTCGCTTGGTCGGCGCCGGTTATGTACTTGTATCGCCAAGGAGTCCAGAGATAATCCATGGCAGGGATTATCGGAGGGGTGGGGGCATGAACGCAAATTTCTTGTTGCGAAGATTTTTTTGCTGCCCTAGAAGCGGTGCAAAAGCCCGAAAATCAAGGGTGCTCGATTGACACCACTAAATGGTGGTTGCTATAGTCAAAGGAGTCTCCAATGCACATTTTGTTCGTGTCAGGAGATCCGACCGCTGGATTGCCCCGAGCCCTGAGAACGGGCCCATCATTCCAAAAGAGCCATACCAGCAGTCCGTACGATTAAGACTCCCTTTGCGCCACCGGCGCGAGGACTGACGCAACCAATGGCTTTCGAAGATACCCGTAACGATACCCCGCAAACCGATTCCAACTCTCAGGCCGAATCGCACTCGGACCAGCCTGAGCAGAAGCACGAAGCAAGCCCTATTTCAAACACTCCCGAGCGGCCCAACGCGGGTCCAACTCGGAATGAAAAAGAGACCATGACGGAAGATTTCGCCACAGCACTCGAGACATTCGAGCAGGAACAATCCGAAGCGGCAGCCAACGAAGAACGCGTAGTCAAAGGCACCGTAATTTCCATTAACCAGAACTATCTCGTCGTCGACGTGGGTCAAAAGTCAGAGGGCGTCGTTCCTCTGTCGGAAGTGACCGACCACGAAGGCAACGTCAAGTTCCAGCCCGGCAACGAGATCGACGTGATGTTCGAAAAGGGACACACGGAAGAGGGTTATGTGAACCTCTCGTACCAGAAGGCGCAGCGATTGCATGCCTGGGACGAGATCGAGAAGGCTTACAACGATAAGTCTTCCATCAAAGCTCGCGTCATCGACCGCATCAAGGGCGGCGTGACCGTGGACATCATGGGCGCGCGCGCATTCCTGCCAGGTTCGCAGGTTGACGTCCGTCCGGTGCGCAACCTCGACGCCCTGAAGGGTCAGGAGCTCGAAGTCCGCATCATCAAGTTGAACAAGAAGCGTGGCAACATCGTGGTAAGCCGCAAGCAGATGCTGGATGAAGAGATCGCCGGCAAACGCGATGAAACCATGAAGCACCTCGAAGAGGCTGCGGTGCTGACGGGCACGGTCAAGAACCTTACCGATTACGGCGCGTTCGTCGATCTCGGTGGCATTGACGGCCTGTTGCACATCACCGACATGAGCTGGGGACGCCTGACGCATCCGCGCGACCTGGTGCAGGTTGGCGACCAGATCCAAGTGAAGGTACTGAAGTTCGACCGCGATAAGCAGCGCGTCTCGCTGGGCTTTAAGCAGCTGACGCCTGACCCGTGGCTTGACGCCGCGGAACGCTACCCGATCGGCGCTCATGTTGCCGGGCGCGTCATCAGCGTTACCGACTACGGTGCGTTCGTTGAGCTGGAACAGGGCATTGAAGGCCTGGTCCACGTCAGCGAAATGACTTGGTCGAAGCGCATGAAGCATCCGTCGAAGATGGTCAACGTTGGCGACCAGGTGGAAGCCGTGGTGCTCAACGTGAATCCGCAGGAACGTCGCATCTCGCTCGGACTGAAGCAGCTGGAAACCAATCCTTGGGAAACGTTGCATGAGAAGTTCCCGATTGGCCAGATCGTGGAAGGCAAGGTTCGTAACCTTACCGACTTCGGCGCTTTCATTGAGATCGAAGACGGCATTGATGGACTGGTCCATGTCAGCAATCTGAGCTGGACGAAGCGCATCAAGCATCCGTCGGAAGTTCTGAAAAAAGGTGACAAGGTGAAGGCCGTAGTGCTCGCAATCGAGCCCGACCAGCGTCGTCTGTCGCTTGGCGTGAAGCAGCTGCAACCCGATGTATGGGAAAGCTTCTTCGAGCAGCACCGCATCGGCGATGTGATCAAGGGCAAGATTCTGCGCCTCGCCAGCTTCGGTGCCTTCGTTGAAATCGCGGAAGGTGTGGAGGGTCTTTGCCACAACTCGGAAGCGGTGGATGCGAACCAGCAACCCATTACCCTGGAGCCCGGACAAGAGTTCGAGTTCAAGATCATCAAGATGAATCCCGAAGAGAAGAAAGTCGGACTTAGCATTCGCGCCGTCGGCGAGGAAGCGACGCGTACGGAAGTGGAAGCGTACAAGCATCCTGTTTCCGCACCGGGCAGCGCGACGATCGGAGAACTCATCGACTGGAAGCGCGAACGCAACTAGTCTGTGATTGAGTAGAAAACTTAAGGCCGCTTGGCGAGGGCGGCCTTTTTTATTGCGGGAAATCTACTGAAAATTATTTCTGCGTGTCGATTCGCAGATTGATGCGGGTGTCGGGGCGCGAATCGAAGGAGCTCAGCGTTTTCGTGTCGCTGGCTTTGCCGTTCAATTCGGCGTGGACTTCGTAGTCCACATTCGGCGAAAGCGCGTGGAAACGATAGGCGCCATCGGGGCCGGCGATGAACGTCTTGACGGCAAGCGTCTTGGTGTTCTTCAGGTGGACGATGGCGTTGGGCAGCGGGTTCTCGCTCTTGTCGAAGACGAAGCCGTTCAACGAGCGCGACTGCACCTGCGGATCGTCAAAGGGTTCCGCACTGGAGCCCGCGACTTCCGCATTGGCCTTCACTGCCATCCGGCTAAACGCGAACGACGCCACGAGCAGCAACATACCTAACCCGAGAGCTTTCTTCATGGGCACCTCCGCTGACTTGTGCTCTGATTCTACTCTGTTAGATGCAGGCCGATGTCCTGACGCTCTTCATTTTCTATGTGTACTAGAACCTGGGGTTTAGGCTTACCACTGGCGGTGTTGACGTCGGCCCAGACGACGTAGTCGGCTTTGCCGGCGGGGAGGCGCTGGGCGAATTCGCCGTGATGGTCGGAGATGAGCTCCCATTTGGCCTTCTTCTTGTCGGCCAGACGGATTTTCACGGGAACTCCGTAGACGGGCCGATTATCGGCACCCCATACGGTGCCGAAGATGAGGGCGTAGGGTGCAGGAGACTGGGCAGGCGCGGGCTGCGGGGACGCTGCGTGTCCGGGTAGGGTTGCAGGGAGCAGCAGGCCAGCGCCTAACAGCAGAGCGGCTGTGGCGCGCAGGATCGGATTTGTGACAGCTCTGCTCCTATCAGTCGCCATCCGCCTCTTCTTCCTCGCCATCGGCTTCGTCGGCGATGGGTCCAAGCTCGAGGGGTTCGGTGGCCACTACTTCGAACTGGCTGCCGCACTCGGTGCACGATACGACTTCGCCTTCATCTAGATCTTCTTCTTCAATGTCGAGATCGCTCTCGCATTCAGGACACAAAACCATAATTCCTCCGTAAGCGACGCATCTCCCGATCCGGTGTGGCCTTTGTGAGGCCGGGGCAAATAGCTGGAGTATCGTCTTATCTTTATATTTAGAATCTCTTATGGCGCAGCGTCAAGTATTGACGCAACTAAACATCTGTACGCGGCAAAATCTTTTCTTGCCATTTTAGCTGAGAGGGTTCATGCAAAAACTTCGATGCACTTTTTTCTGGGCTGCCCTTCTGATGTTAACGTCCTTCTTCGCGGTTGCCCAGTCATCGGGTCGCGAAGTGAAAACGCAGGTGAACCCGGACGCCGCAATCCAAGGGGCCATGAAGCAGGTCTCGACCAAACAGCTTGCGGCGACGATCGATAAGCTGGTCAGCTTCCATACGCGGAACACGCTTTCGGCGGAAATGCCTGCGGCATCAGGCAAGGGAGTAGCGGCGGCGCGTGAGTGGATCCGCTCGGAATTCGAACGCTATTCGAAAGAATGCGGCGGATGCCTGGAGGTGAAGATAGACCTGTTCACCGAAGCGGCGACGGAGCGCATTCCTGAGCCGACAGAAATCGGCAATGTTTATGGGGTGCTGCGCGGCAGCAATCCGTCGAATGCGAGTCGCATCGTCCTGATCAGCGGACATTACGATTCGCGCGCGACGGATGTGAAAGACACGGACACGGCCGCGCCCGGCGCAAATGACGATGGCAGCGGAGTGGCCGCCGTGCTGGAAGCAGCGCGGGTGATGAGCAAAATGAAATTGCCCGCGACGGTCGTATTTCTCGCCGTCGCCGGAGAAGAGCAGGGACTGAACGGAAGCAAGCATTTCGCCAAGATGGCCAAGCTGGAAGGCTGGAACATCGAGGCCGTGCTGAACGACGATACCGTGGGCGGCGACAAGAGTCCGGGGCAGGACACGACGAAGCTGCGCGTCTTCTCCGAGGGACTGCCAACGGCGGGAACGCCGGAAGAATGGAAACGCATACGCGCGTTGGGCGGAGAAAGCGATTCTGCTTCCCGGCAACTGGCGCGCTACATTGCGGAAGTAGGGCGCGAATACATGCCTGCGGCCGGGTTGCAGCCGATGATGATTTTCCGGGCTGACCGCTTTTTGCGCGGTGGAGATCATTCGGCGTTCAATGAACAGGGATTCGCGGCTGTCCGGTTAACGGAGTTCCGGGAGAATTACGACCGTCAACATCAGAACCCCCGGACGGAAAACGGCATCGAATATGGTGACCTGCCGAAGTTCATGGATTTCGAGTACTTGGCGAATGTCACGCGACTGGATGTAGCAACGCTGGCTTCCTTGGCATCGGCACCGGCACCTCCTGCGAAGGCGAGACTGCTGACCAAGAACCTGGAAAACGACAGCAACCTCACGTGGGAAGCTTCTCCTGGCGGCCTAGGGACGAGCTACGAGGTTTTGTGGAGATGGACGACCTCCGCGACGTGGGACGGAGCGGATGAGTTCGGCAATGTCACGCGCGCGACAGTTCCGCGTTCGAAGGATAATGTGATTTTTGCGGTGCGGGCCGTGGATGCGATGGGGCATCGCAGCCTGGCAGTAGTTCCTTCACCGGAACGATAGAAAGCGATAACTATGAGACGAACCGGCAATTACGGCGGCGGTGGAGGAGGCATGACGCTGAGTCTGCCTCCGTTCACGCCAGCGGTCACCTGGCTGCTGGGCATCAACACGGCAGTCTTTCTGTTATTTGCGCTCCTGGGAGTGGTCTCTCGCGGGGCAACCGCAGGTATTATCGACCTCTTCGCATTGCGTCCGACCGATGTGGCTCACGGATACGTATGGCAGTTGGTCACGTACTCATTCCTCCACCTTGGTTTCATGCATTGGTTCGGAAACATGCTCGGCATCTGGATGTTTGGTTCTGCGATCGAGGGCATGTGGAGGTCGCGACGCTTCCTGGAGTTGTTTGGTGCGGGTGTGATCGGCGGTGCGCTGTTCAGCGTGGTCATCTCCTATTCCGGCGTGTTGGGAGGGCCGAATGTTTCTACGGTAGGCGCTTCGGGCGGAGTCTACGCCATCCTGATCGCGTTCGGCATGTTGCTGGGCGAGAACGAGATCATGCTGATTCCCTTCCCGTTCAGGATCAAGGCGAAATATTTTGTCGCCATCCTGATCGTGCTCGCGATCGTTTTTTCGCTGCAGGATACGGGGAGCACCAACAATCTTGCGCACCTTGGCGGACTTTTATTCGGATATCTCTACGTGAAGTTCTCGCCGCGTGGCGGGTTGCAGATAGCGGGCACGGAAGGCTACTACGGGCTGATCAATGGCTATCACAAATGGAAGCGTCGGCGCGCGGCGCGCAAGTTCGAGGTCTACATGCGTCAGCACAAGCGCGAAGATTATTTCGACGAATACGGGAATTACAAAGGGCCGGAGGAGGAGAAGCCTCCGTCAAAGGGCGATGGGGATTCCGGTGGACGCTGGGTGAACTGAATCCATAACAACACGGAACTATGGCTATTTGCCGTCGTACGACGAGTAAAGTTCCTCGAGTGTTTCATGAATGGTAGTGATGGCGCAGAACTCCGAAAGCCGCAACCAGTAGCGGTGGACATCGGGATCCTGTTGCGCCTCGGAGCGCGCTTCTTCCGAGCGCCAAATGCGCAGGTGCACAAGTTTTCCCGGAATTTTCTGGTCGCGATAGAGAAGGTCCTGGCTATAGCCTTTGCGTTGCAAAAGCGAGTAGAACTCGCGGAGAAACGCGAGGCATTCGTCATCTTTCCCAGCGAAGGGCTCAAGAATCGCCAGCGAGAGAATTTTTTCAGAAAGCATTGTTGATCAACCTTTCAGCCCTGAATTCTTTTTACGGTTCGACCCAGTGCTATTTTCTTTGCGTTCCGCAGGCACGGTGTGGAGGCGCATGAGGTTCGTGGAACCTGACGTCGAACGCGTTCCGGCAACGATGCCTATGACATCACCGGGAACCACGATGTTGGCACGTCGCAACACCGCTTCGGCGTGGCGCACCATCGCCTCCGCGGATCCGATCGATTCCGTGCCCACCGGATGCACTCCCCAAAGAAGATTAAGCCGGTGACAGACTTCCGGGATGTGAGAAAAAGCATACACCTCTGCGCGCGGTCTGTACTTGGAAATCAGTCGCGCGGTATTGCCACTTTCGGTGTAAACGCAGATGGCGCGCATGTTGAGATCTTCGGCGGCGTGGGCGACAGATTCGCAGATGGCCTCGGAGACGGAGAGCCCATGGTGTCCGCGATTGTCGCGACGTCTCCTGGGCGCGGCCTGCTGGGTGAGGTGCGCCTCGGTCTCGACGATGATGCGCGCCATCATGCTGACGGCCTCGCGCGGATAAGCGCCAGTGGCGGTCTCAGCGGAGAGCATGACGGCGTCTGTGCCGTCGAAGATGGCGTTGGCGACATCGCTGGCCTCGGCGCGGGTGGGACGCGGATTCTGAATCATTGACTCAAGCATCTGCGTGGCCGTGATGACGGGCTTGCGCCACTCGGAGGCGCGGCGAATGACGTGCTTTTGAATGACCGGCACTTTCTCCGGCGGCATCTCCACGCCGAGATCACCGCGTGCCACCATGACTCCGTCTGCAACCTCGAGTATTTCTTCCAGATTTGTGATCGCTTGCGGCTTTTCAAGCTTGGCGATGACGGGAACGTTGTGTCCCTGCTCGGCGATGAGGCGCTTGACCTCGGCAACATCTTTAGCGGAACGCACGAAGGAGACGGCGACCATATCGACGCCATGCGCGAGTCCGAAACGCAGGTCCTTGTAATCTTTTTCGGTGAGCGAGGGGACGCTGAGAACTTCGCCGGGCAGATTGATTCCCTGCCGCTCGCCAAGGAGTCCGCCATCGATGACTTCACAGGCTATCTCCGTTCCATGCACGGAACGAACCTGCAGCGACAACCTGCCGTCCGAGAGCAGAATCATGGAACCGGGCGAGACTTCTTCGGGAAGCTGTTGGAAGCCGGTGGAAAGAATCTCGGAGGTTCCCTCGATATCGCGCGTGGTGAGGGTGAGCCTGGCGCCGGCCTTGAGAACGACGGGGACGTGCTCCTTGAGGTTACCGGTACGAATCTTGGGGCCTTGCAGGTCCTGGAGGATGCAGATGGAGCGGTCGAGTTTTTCGGCGACGCGGCGCAGTCGCTCGATGACGACTGCGTGTTGTTCGTGGGTTCCGTGCGAGAAGTTGAGGCGGGCGACGTCCATGCCGATGCGCATGAGGTCGCGCATCTTAGCCTCGGTGTTGCTCGCCGGACCGATGGTGCAAACGATCTTGGCGCGACGGCGATGCGAGGTGCTGCCGTTGCCGGTTTCCGAAACGAAGCTGGCTTGATTGCTCTCTATCATCTTTTACTAGGATCCAGTTCCGTGTTCCGAAGTTCGGAATGCGCGCCGAAGAGGAACCGTGGATAGCGAAGCGAATTGAATTCCGCGCCTACCAGCACCACCAGCGACACCAGGTAAAGCCAGACCAGTAGCGCGATGGCGGTTCCGACCGAGCCGTAGATCTGATTGTAGTCGGCAAAATGGCGCAGGTAGGAACCGAAGAGTACGGTGGCTCCGAACCACATGACGGTGGCCAGCACGGCACCCGGCAAAACCCTGTGCCAAGGCTGCGTACGCGGCAATCCGTGGTGGTAGATCAAGGCGATTACGGCGATGCTGGTGAGGGTGGAGATGACCCAGCGAAAGGCTGTCCACATGCCGAGGATGTAGGACCCGAGTTCGTGTCCGCTATGGAAGATGAGCCAGGTCTCGATCTGATTTCCAAAGGCCACCAGGAAACTGGCGAAGGCCATAGGCACTCCGGCAAGAATCACCAGCAGGAATGCGATAGCACGCTCTTTGAAAATGCCCCATGTCTTGGGTAACTGATAGGCCTTACGAAAGCCTTCCATCCACGAGATCATGACGCCGGAAGCGGTCCACATGGTGATGAGCGAGGTGGAGATCAAGTTCTGTATGGGCTTAGGTTTGGCGCCTTCGAAAAAGAGCAGCACGGAAGTGTCTGTGCCAGCAGGCAGGATTCGGCCCAGAGCGAAGGAGATTTCGCGCACGAAGGCCCGCGTGCTGTGCGAGGCGGTCAAGATGGAGGCCACCAGCAGCACGGCAGGAAACAAGGTCAGAATCGCAGAATAGGCGGCAGCCTTTGCGACGGCGAACTGGTCATGCTCAAGGGCACGCCAGAACGAGAGACGCATCAACCGCAGGAACTGAGACATATCCGGATGAGGCTAAATGACTGGAGCGAAAGGGGCAAGAGGAACCGTCAGTTGGCAGTGGGGGCACCGGGTCTGAGAACAATAGACAGGAGTCCTAGAAGTCGTCATTTCACGTTGGGTAAATCCGTCAGCTAAAGAACTGGGGCATGGTTGTTCGCCAGGGCAAAGACCAACTGTACGTATCGCTTCCTTTTGACATTTCCGCGCCCAACTTCCTCATGTGCAACATCATGTTTGCCACATCTTGACAAACATGATGAACGAGGACTACTGTTCACATCTATCACGGTAGAGGAGCGGCTCTATTTATGGAAGAAGTTGGTACCGATGTGATTCAGGGCACCCTGGATATGCTAATCCTGAAGACTCTTAGTCTTGAACCGATGCACGGGTTCGGCATAGCACGGCGTATCGAGCAGATATCGCGCGGAGTTTTCAAGGTCAATCCCGGGTCGCTGCTGACGGCGTTCCAGCGGATGGAGCGAGCTGGTCTGCTCGACGCGGAGTGGCGCGTGACCGACAACTCGCGGCGCGCGAAATTCTATTCACTCACTCGCGCTGGGAAAAAGCAGCTTGAGGTCGAGACCGCCGACTGGACGCGGCGGGTATCCGCCATTGCGCGGCTCTTGAAAGCGGAAGGATAACGGTATGTCTCTCTGGCGCCAGATAACGCGTGGACTTCGTGCACTCACCCATCGCGCGGAGGCCGAGCAGGATCTGTCCGACGAAGTACAGCACTACCTTGAGCAGGCTGCGGAGAAGCGCATCCAGCAAGGACTTTCGCGAAGGGAAGCGTATCGCGAAGCACGGCTGGAAATCGGAAACGAGACGGTCGTAAGGGAGCAAGTGCGCGAGTCGGGCTGGGAACATATTGTAAGAACAGTGTTGGCCGATGTGCGTTATGGCTTTCGCGGACTACGCAACAGGCCGGGCTTCACGGCAATTACCATACTCACCTTGGCACTCGGCATCGGCGCTACGACAGCCATCTTCAGCGCGGTGAATCCCATCCTCTTAGAGGCTTTGCCGTACCCGCACAGCAGTCGATTGATGATGCTCTGGGAAAAGCGAGCGGATGGCGGACAGATGCCGCCAAGTTTCGGAACCTATCACGGCCTGGCCGAACGCACTCGTTCGATAGACAAACTGGCCGCGATGAAGCCCTGGCAAGCAACAGTGACCGGATCGACCGAACCAGAGCGGCTCGAAGGACAGCGCGTGAGTGCCAGTTATTTTCAGGTGCTGGGCGTATCCCCCGCGATCGGGCGCGATCTTCAGGAATCTGATGATCAATATCACGGGCCAGATGTCGTGATCCTGAGCGACAGGTTGTGGCGCCGTCGCTTCGGTGGCGACACCAACATCATCGGCCGTCCGGTGACGATCGATGATCGCAGTTTTACGGTGGTCGGCGTAATGCCGCCTTCATTTGAAAATGTTCTGTCACCGGCGGCAGAGATTTGGGCGCCACTGCAGTACGACCGTTCGCTGCCGCCCGATGGTCGCGAGTGGGGGCATCACTTGCGAATGGTGGGTAGGCTGCGGTCCGGAGTCGCGAACGGAGAGGCTAATCGCGAGGTCGATGTGATTCTCGCAATTCTTGCCAAAGCGTATGCAAAGGGGTACGCCAGCTCCGGCGGCCCCGCAAAGGGGATGGTCGTCACTCCATTGCAGGAGGACCTCACGCGCGGAGTAAGGCCGGCGTTGCTCGCGATTATCGGGGCAGTACTGCTGGTGCTTGTAATTGCCTGCGTGAACGTGACCAATCTTCTGCTGGCGCGCGGTGTTCAACGGCGCAGCGAATTTGCGTTGCGTGCAGCACTCGGCGCGGGACGCAGTCGTATGTTGCGGCAACTGCTTACAGAGAGTCTGCTGCTGGCGACGATGGGCGGTGCTGTCGGGATGGCGGTAGCGATGCTCGGAGTGCGCGCGCTGGTCGCGTTGAGTCCAGCCGGACTGCCGCGGGCAGGTGCGATTCGTGTCGACAGCATGGTGTTCTTATTTGGAGTGGGCATCACGACGCTGGTTGGCCTGGCGTTCGGATTGGTTCCAGCGTTGCAAGCGGCGCGCAGCGCACCGCAGCAAGAGATTCGACAGGGCGTGCGAACAAGCAGACACCGTCGAATCCGCAACGCGCTGGTAGTGGCCGAGGTTGCACTGGCTCTGGTGTTGCTGGTGAGTGCCGGGCTGCTGTTACGAAGTCTGCAAAAATCGTTTGCAGTCGACCCCGGATTTGATTCTTCACATCTGCTGACTATGCAAGTACAGATGTCTGGTCATCGTTACAAAGAGGACAGTGCGAAATTGCTCTACTTCGATCAAGTGCTGGAAGCCGTACGGCACGTACCCGGCGTCAGCTCGGCGGGCTTCACCGGCCAGTTGCCGCTGAGCGGAGATTTCGAAGTGTATGGCACGCGCTTCAACCGAGACGCTAGTGATCGCGGGGAAGCATTGCTGCGCTATTCGGTGACGCTTGGTTATCTGGAGACGATGCGTATCCCGCTTCGTCGCGGACGCTTGTTCAACGAGCAGGATACGACGAGTTCGCCCAAGGTGGTGCTCATCAACGAATCGCTCTCCAGGCGCAGGTTCCAGGGTCAGGATCCGATCGGCCAGCGAGTCTGCATCCGCTGCGACGTGGGCGATGAGCAGC
>JBBRZF010000064.1:0-17070 GCA_038236965.1 Terriglobales bacterium
CCAAGAACTCCATGACCGCGTCGCCAACATTGATCGCCATCGGTTACCTTTCCTTAGTGGTGAGCTTGTGGGGTCGTATTCCCGAGGTCTCGAACAGTTCGTCGTTGCTCACGCGCACCGGGGCGTCGGGTTCGTCGCCTGCAGCGAGCCGGTTCTGCCGGCGTATCCGGTTGGCGCGCTTGCGGAAGATGAGCTCGAGCATTTCCTCGGTCCAATGAGTGTTTATGTAATCGGGCGTCAGAGCGTAGTCGGCGAGTGCGAGTTCGTAGAGCTCTCCGCAGGTGAGGCTGACGACGTCGTCTCGGCCGACTTCAGCGCCATCATAACCATCCCCATCTGCTCGGCGAAAGGGAACGCCACCTGCATGATTTTGGAAAACGCGAGTGCGAACTGTTCTTCGGTTGCCACGCTCTCAACGGCGGGTCGGTTTAGCGCCTCACCGGCGTAGATAAACACCAGGTCGAGAACCTTGTCGGGAAATTGGGTGAACGCAAAGCCCAGGCCGTTGACAACAACTGAAGCATTCACGGCGTCGCCGCGGAGGATTCCGGCCATGGCGCTGATTTCTTGAGCAAGCTTCATGCGCCACTTACGCATGTTGAGGACAGCCAGAACCGGGAGGTCGTACTCGACCAGGCCGAGCTTCACTTTGAGCGGTGCGATGCAAAGGACTTCTTCTTCGGTGCGAGTGCTTTTTCCCATCATGGCGCGAGGTCTCCAAAAGAACAGCGGGCCCGGGCACACGGCCTCGAGCCCGCGTTAGCGAGCAGGTTTTACAAAGGGAACAACACAATGAAGGGGTTAGGCTGGCGTTTCGTAGTCGTAGATCGCGAACAGCCGCTCGCCGGCGGGCTTAGAGGAATCAGCCAGAAGGCGGAACTCGCAAGGTAGGATCGTTTTGTCCTTTTTCTTGAAGGCCATCGACACATTTCCGGCGGCCTGCGCGCGGTACCCAACCACGACGCGAGGAAAACCGTCGGGGCTGGTGCCTTCGAGGACCACAATCATTTCCTGCGGAATACCGGAGCCAACCTTGACGACCGTCACGGTTTTCTTAGGCGCCACCCCGGCCGTGACCACGACCTTCGACGCGGAGATGGCTAGGGCGATGTTGTTAATAGAGGCCTGCGCAAGCTTTGCCGAGATGGTTCCCTTTTCCTCGGTGAGGATGGTTTTGACCGGAGCCAGCTCTTCGTCGACTTTGATGTCGGTGAAGGTTGGCTGATACTGGAGGTCGGTGCCGTCCTCGGTGTATCCGACCTGAACGAAGGCTGCGTCCCAAACGATCGGCACGGTGCCGTCGAACGTTGGGAGGATGCTGCCTAGGATGGCGACGCGCATGGATGCCGAGCCGACCAGCACTTCGGATGCTTTGTTCATAGTTAGTTCTCCTTGATGAATTTAGGCATTGCGGATGGTTACATCGAAAAACGCCAGCACAGTTGCCCAGCCCGTGTCGGGGTCAGAGAGGTCTTGCCCTTGCACCTGCTCCCACGCGCAGACGATGAATCCGTCGACGCCCAGGTCCACAGCGCTTGCGCCATGCACAAGATCAAATACCGCGCGGTAAATCTCGCGTGCCTCGACGGCCGTGCGGGCCCACGCCTTGAGTTGCAAGGCCGAAGTCAGGAAAGGCACGTAGAGGTCCGCGGTTCCGCCGCGCGAGAAAAAGGAAATCCACTTCTCGCCCGCAGCGGGGTTAGCCCCAGCGGGGAGATCGGGACAATTGATGTTGTCGCCAACCAGAGCGACGATCGCGGCGCTAGTTGTCAGCCAACTGCGAAAGGTTGCGTTCGTATCGATCAAGCTCAGCCCTCCATCTTCGAAACAAGGTTTGCAATGCGCCGCTGGCAAGCGAGCGCCAGCTCATCGCGGTAGCGGAGGAATGCCGGCCACAGGTACGGCCGAGCTGGCATTCGCCCTGTGCCAACCTCAAGGAATCCGCCATATCCTGACTGTGTGAACAGCACAGCCCGAACTCCCTGGCCAACCTGCGAGACCTCCGCAGTGATCGAGCGCTTGTTCTTTCCTGTGAGCACCGGGGATCCGTCAGCGGCATGACCGACAATGTCCTTCTCGAAAACGTCTTGCACGGCGGCGAAGATCGCCTGCATGGTTTCCTCTTGCGCTCGAGGATTCCACCGGATGGTGATCTTGGCATCACTCTTTTCACTCATGGCTTGATTGCCTCGCAGGTTACCTGTAAGTGGTGTGCCGAAGCTCCCTGGCTGATCTGGGAAGCCACGTTAAGTACGTCAAGGCGTAAACCATCGATCTCTAACCAATCGTGCTCGGTGATATCCGTAGCTGAGCGCAGGAACACCATCACACGATCAGTCGAGACCTTTTTGTCGGTACGGAACTCGACGACGCGCGCTTTGATCTGCGTCACACGGCAAGGAACGTCCGTAGCGATCGGAACGAAGGCGGAGGTCTTGTTCCCGTAGTTATCCTTCGCATCCGATGCCAGGCGAAGAATCGAGCACTTTTGCGTAAGCAGATCATCAAATGCCATCGGGCGGCACCGTGCTTTCGGTTCTGAGAATGTAGTTGCGGATGATCTCGAGTTCCGCAAAAGTGGACACGTTGTCCTCGGCGATCGCGAAAGCAGGACGGTTGTATTCAGACTCACGGTAGCGCTTGGCGAGTGAGAGCAGGCTTTCGACTGCCGTCGAGCGATCTACCTTGTAGTCGCCAATCTGCTCGTTCTCTTTGGCGTAAGTTCGCGCGAGAGCTTCGCAGGCCTGTGCCGCCGCGAGTGCGATCGATCCCTCATTGAGACTAAGGAAGGCTTGCAGTTCTTCCTCGGTGAACAGCGGACTCATGGCATTGTCTGAAATCAGCAGTCGTACCATTGCGGTGTCTGTCATGGCGTTTCTCCCGGTTAATCTAGCTTCTCCGCAATCCCAAAAGCACTGCGTCCATGCGCACGATGGTCGCGCGCAGATAGATACGCGCATCGCTCAACTTCGACTGCGACTCCAGCACGCGACGCTCGAAGTAGATAGTCTCCTGGTGCGCAGTGCGCAGCTGCTCGCAGGCGTCGTCAATCTCAGACCTCACAAGGAGGCTCACTGTCGCATGCTCGATCTCAGTTATGCTCATTTGCTTCTGCGCCTCGTTGGCCATATCAGTGCCGGGCTTGAATCTCCAATAAAAAAGCAGCCCGGAGGCTGCTCTGTTAAATCACGCTGCTAGGTACTACTGAATTTTGGGCCGATTCTTGCGGCCCGCTTTCCTTCTACTCTCGTCCATCCAACGAGCGTACCTAGTAAATCGTTCGCCAAGCATAAGCGTCTGCAACGTCTTTTCCGCAGACCTGCACAACGTCCTTCACGCCCGCGCCGCCCGCGATGTAGTTGAACTGGCCCCGAGTAGTGGAGTCGCAAGTGTAGGAAGCCTTGGTCGTCAGTTCCAGCGTCGGAACTTTTACCTTGGTGCCAAAGTAGCCTGTTCGCATCCGGTATCCACCTTGCCCGACATCTGTGTAGTTATCCTGCAGAGCTCCCGTGTTGTCCGTCGCGATCCACGAGTGATTAGTCACCAAAATTCCAGTTCCATTCGCGTAGGTGGAATAAAGGGTCAGCCCGTTTGCGCTGTCCATCTTCAGCTTTCCGGTTAGCGTTCCATCCGTGATGGTTAGGTCTGGATTGAAGGTTGACCCTCCACCACCGCCGCCACTTCCGACAGTAACCGCCACCCATGTTCCCGGCGTTCCCGCTACCGTGTTTACCCACCCAATCGTCGGACTGGCTCCTGTAGGATTCGTGTTCCAGAAGAAATCTCCGACCGTCCAAGCTCCCGAAGTCGGCGCAGCCGTTCCCTCAGAGCGCACCTTCTGACTGACTTCCCACATGCGATACCACTCAGAGGGATTCGGCGGATTCATCGAGCAAGTTGTGTTGCCACACAACCACGCGCCGTTGCCTGTGATTCCCCGCTGCGCACCCCTGTTGATGATTATCGAACCTTGCGGGATGATGGCAGCCGCAGAAGTAAAGTCGGCAGGATTTGTTGGGTTAGTCCCCATCGGAGCGGACGTGCCAAATGGTGTTCCAGCAATATCCACTCGCCCGTAAGCCCACCCGCGAACCCCAAGGTCATCGGAAATCACTTTCAGCCCCGGCATCGTCAAAGGCGTCTGATAGCCACCATGCACGACGGCGGTTGCTGCACCCGCTCCAGTCACTGTAATGGGGCCAACATAAACATTGCGGCCACCAATATCTTCGACTGAGCCAGCAGTGGGAGATGTGATTAGGTTATCGCTGCCAGCGATTCTCGCTCCAGTACCGATGATGTTAGGCCCGGAAATCACAGAATTGCCCATAGCCAGAACCAACGCTTTGTATGCCGGGACAGCACTGCCTCCGGTTTCGGAGTAGCCCGCCTTAAATGTGGAATTACCCTCTGTAAGCAAAATATCGCTGATTGTAGTAGCAGTCGTACCCTCGAAAGAATTCCCGCTGTAGGTATTGCCGCCACTGCCGCCGCTGCCATTGGAGTCGTTCAGCAAACCGTAGGTTCCATAACAACCGAACTCATTGTTAGAAACGGTTGTCCCATTCACTGGCCCAACTCCGGGCGGCCCAAAGTGAACAGCAGCATTCGACGTACAGCCATAAAAGCGATTGAAATCGATTTTGTTCAGCCATGTCGTCGAGGCGCGGATTCCTTCATACAAATCGCCAAAGTAGTTGTCCGTGGCCTCATGTTCCACTCCACCTAACCACTCGATCCCGATCCCAAGCCGCGCGGCAGTGGCATCGAAAGTCTTGAGCATACATCCACGAACTGCAAGCGGAGCCGACGCTGCGGGTGCTCTAAAGATTGCTCCCATCCCCGCGCCTGTCCAGACAACCTTTGTAGCCTGTCTGCCACCTTCACAATCGAAAGCGAAACGCCCAATATTGGGTCCAACAGGCGCAGTAACCGTGGAATACATTCCATACACGCCCTGCGGAACCTTGATCGTGCAACCCGTCGTCTGACAATAAGTGACTGCCGCCTGAAACGCACCGGAGTTGTCAATCCTATAGCCCCAAATACTGCCACGAGTCACGGTTGCTCCAGCAGCATCGGCCAGCGTGATGGTCGAAGCACCTACAGCGGTAATGGTCGATACCAAATCCGCTCCTGCCACGCCCGCGGCGGCCATGCGAAACTGCATTCCGATAGCAGGAAGCGAGCCCAGATAGCCGGGATAAGTCGCCATAAAAGACGCAAAGTCGAAATAGCTTATAACCTTGGAGCCAGCCGTTGCGGTTCCATCGTGCACACCGCCGCGTCCGTCCGCGCCAAAGTCCTTGACGGACACCGCGCCGCCGCGAGACTCGCCCATATTCCTCATATCCAGCAAGGGACGGTTGTTCGGATTCGTGAACGAATCCTTTCCCGCGTAGTCGGATGGGATCAGAATGCTCGTCGTCCCCGCCGCCAGAATGCCCGCCTGGATATTCGCTATCGTCGATCCATCCACCTGCACCACTCCGCTGAATGGCCCGCCTGCCGGACCCTGTGGCCCTATGCCACCTGTTGAATTGATCGTGATCGCTCCCGCTCCACTATCAACCAGCGAGACGTTCGATCCCGCCTTCAAGTCCAGCATCGCTTGCGAACTATTGTTCGCGCCATTCGTCTTCAACACCACACCGCTGCCGGCATTGCGTGTCGCCGCGTCAACGTACGCCTTGTTCACCGCCTGCTGATCGCTGCTCGGCGACGGCACAACCGGAGACACTACAAACGTCTTCACCCCCGCGACCGATTCGTCCCCCGACTTGTGCACGACCATCGCGCCGCTCACACCTGACAGCGTTGAATCAATGTAGTCGCGCGTCACGAATTGCGCCGCCATCGTTGCCGGAACCACCTTGGAACGGATCGCCGCGATCGAGGTCTCTCCCGAGTCCGGCACCACCCAGTACTCCGTGTCCGTCGTCCCATCGTCCAGCTTCAGCGTCACCTTGTAATGCGTGCCCGACGGAAGCGCGCCCGTATTCGGAGCCAGTGGGATCCTTACCGATCCGCCCACCCCGATCTTGACGCTCTTCGTCCCAGAAGCAACCGCTTCGCCCTGCTTCGTAGCAAAAGACGGCCACGTGATCAGCAACGTTCCCTGCGCCGGAGTGCCGTCCGCGCGATAGATCACATCCACCACGGTCGTCGTGCCCGGACCCGCCGCCCGCACCTGCGGCATCAATCCCAATACCGCCACCAGCACGAACCAATGAAAAAGCCGCCCCAACGGGCGGCGCGCCTTCAACATGATTTCCCCTCTTGATCTTCCTTTATGCAATGTCACATCAGTCACCGATGTGAAGCGTCATCCTTCGGGTCTCACCCAACCACCCGCTTCGTTTCCTTCATCCAGCTCTCCACGCTCTTCACATACACATCCGCAAAGTCCGCTACGTGACGCTTCGATTGGATCATCCGCTTTGCCTCTTCCAACTCATGCCCTAATCCGCGCAATATCGCCAGGGCCATCATCGGCGCCCGGTGTACCCCCGCTGCGCAGTGAACAAATATTTTGCTCACCGGATCTTCAAACGCCTTCAGCGCAAAATCCACTCCCCGCTCAAACAACTCCGCAGGCTTCGGCAGAAAATCGTCGTCCACCGGATTCCATAACACTTTCACCGGAAACCCTTCCGCGATGACCGTATCGTCGAACTCGATCTGCATGTCGATGATGTGCGTAACCCCCGCACCCACCACTTCGGTCATCTTGCTCTCGATCCAGATCCCCCCGCCAACCGCGATCCGCTCCGTCACCCATGTCATGTCCATCCAGCGATCCAATCCTCAAACCTCTCGAAATTACCTCAGCCTTTGACTTCAATTACCAAATTACAAATTACCAAATTACAAATCCTCTCGGCCTTCACCTTTGACTTCAATCACCCGATTCGCATTTCGCAATGGTTTCCCTTCGATTCTATCCCGTGCCTTGTCATCGAAGCCAAGCTTCCTTAGCACTGCCTTTAATGAATTCGGACGCCCAGGATTTCCCGTCGCGATGCTTATCTTCTCTATCTCGGCAAAATCAAACAGAAACTTCGCTGTCAGGTAGCTCTCCGCCGACTTCTCGGCCAGCGATTTCACGATGACCGGCAGTCTCTCCAGCACCGCCTCGCGCGCTTCCTTCAACTGCTGCTTCGCGAAGCAGGCCCGGCTATGACCTTTCTTCCGAACCACCATCTCCCGCCCTTGATCCATTTCCTTCAACTCCTTCAGCAACACGCCCGGCGATGCTGCCCCGTTCAGCACCGCCAAGCGTGCTTTGCGCGCCGCAACTTTCGCGCCCTTCACCGTCCTCATCGTCTGCGCCTTCGCGACGGTTGCGGTAATCTTCTTCGACTTCACATCAGCTGCCCGTTCGCGGATGTCCGCGTCCCCTCCAACCCTCATCTCTCTTCTCACCATTTCCCCGTTCCCTGCTCACTCCCAAAACACGAATGGCGGACCACCAGTCCCACTGGCGTCCGCCGCGTTCTCTACCCTATAAATCTAGAATACCAAATTGGAGTACCTCAACTGGACATCCCAAGCGAATTTATATTTGCCATCCTGTCATCAACTTAACCAACTTCGATACGATTTCACCCCTTGACAACTTTTTCCACAGCCCCTGCCACTGCACCTCTTATGGTGCAACTTCCCTACCTCGGCCTCTCCCTTCCTCCGCCTTTGACTCCAATTACCCACTAACCAATTACCAAATTACAAATTTCCCGATTCGAATTTCGCAATTCGCATTGGTTTCCCCGATTTCCCGATTCCCCTTTCGCCTATAAAAAAACGGCGGCCCTTTTCAGGACCGCCGTCTCTTCCCTTGCATCTATGCCTGCGACCACCTCACATGACGCACCGTGTTTGATCGACGCTCCGTTCGCGCACGCCTTTTCTTCGGCAACAAAGGCGCCTCCACCGTCGCTTCTCCAAACAGCCCGCCCGCATGTTCGTTCAACACCGATCGCACCGTCCGCCCGTTCTTCTTTTCGTCCAGCGTCATCAACAGGTCGCGTTCCAGCAATATCGTGCTCAGCCCGTCGATCGCTGCCGCATAACGCCGCCGGACCTGCTTCGACGACAATCCCAGCGTCTCCGCAACCTCATCCACCGTGTATTCCTGGAACACGAACCGCGCCACCAGCCAACGCGACCCAATGTCCAACTTCTCCATGCAACGGTCGATGTCATGCACGAACACCACCACATCCTCGAACGTGTAACCGCGACGCGAGCTTACCTTCGCGCGGAAGAACTCTTTCATTCCAAGTACAGAAGGTATCTTTCCCAGGTCAATGGACATCTGGAAATACCTCCGCAGCACCGCAACCGTGTATTGCCGGTAGATCCCGACTTCGCTCCACAGCTCGTCGTTCTCGTAGGCCCGTTCTATCCTGTCCAGATCGATGACCTGTTTCGCTGATAACGAGCGGCAAGGAGATAGCAAGGTATTCATGCCCGTCTCCCATCCGCCGCTGGTACGGCCGCTCCATTCACACCGACTGCCGATCCAAAGGCCAATACCGCCCCCGGCACGGAATCACTGCCTACACCGTTCCGCATGGCTCGCGCCTGCTTCATCGGCATCAACGTTTCAGCTTGCTCACAAGGATCGCAAAAAGTCGATCCACTCATTGCGTGACGCAGCCACAAACCGCCGCACCGCTCGCAATATTTCAGCTCCACCCGAATTTTCAATTGCTCAAAGTGTTCCATGGACTCCACACCTGCAGGTTCTTCCAACGCCAACGAGCCCCACATCAAGTCTCGGACTCCCACCTTTGGGGAATTCCAGGATTCGCTCGCGGATATCACAATCAATACTCCGCTCGGATCCCGTGGCGACCCTGGATAGGTCGCCTCCGGTTCAGGATGCAGGGCTCGTTTCAGTTACGATGACCTGCTCTTCTATTTAGTTAGGTAAGAATTACTGCTGCTGCTTCCATCCGACTGCGGAGTCGCTACCCTGGAAAGAGCGGTCTCGTTCCCCTGCAATTCAGATAAAACTTAAGTTACTTTTAAATCTGCCGATCTTCTAATCGACGAGTGAAGTAGCCCTCTTCATACCCGGACTTCAGCACCCGCCCGTTTTGCACTACGACGCTGATGCGTCCCGTGAACTTAATTGCCTTAAGGAGTCGCTCGATGGATGCCGACAGAATACCCCCCTCTTGCACCTTCTTGCGAAACTCCAGAAAGAGCTCTGCCCCCTCTACCGCTTCATCCTTGTCCATTCATTTCACCTTGGCGTATCTCCCTCGCCTTTGGAAACGAAACAGTAGCCTCCTCGCCCAAGAGCGGTCAAGAACTAAAATCACTTACAGACATTCTGATTGCATAACTATAGCTTTCAGCTATACACCATGAACATGACAAGACTTCAGGAAAACCTGCGACGACACGTGCTCGCAAAGATCGAACGCGGAGAACTTACCGGACTCGCGCTCGCCGATAGTGCCGGATTTCGACAGGCACATATCTCCAACTTCCTCAATCAAAAAAGGGGACTCTCGCTGGAAGGAATGGATCGCGTACTCAGCGTACTCAAACTCAGCGTCATCGATCTCATCCCCGCCACTGAACTCGCAAGCCAATCTGTCAGCCCGTCCGAACTCGAATACGAAGGCGTCCCGCTGGTCAGCCTCGACCTCGCCGACCGCGCAATCTTTTCCAACGACGCCGTTACCGAGGTGCTTAAATTCAAACGATCGTTCCTCAAGCGGCTCCGCCCTGACCTCGCAAACGACCGCCAACACTGGGAGCGTTTCGTGCTCGTCAAAGCGACCAACGACGACGGCGTCGCCATGTATCCACGCCTGCAGTCGCACGCAACCCTGCTCGTCGACCGCCATTACAATTCTCTCGTGCCCTATCGAAAAAACGATCGCACCATGTATGTCGTGCGCCGCGAAAACAAAATGGGTGCCCTCATCCGCTACGTCGAACTTCACGGACGACAGCTCACCCTAAGACCTCAGAACGACGCCTGCTCCCTGGAGTTCGTCTCCATCAACTCCGGACGCACCTCTGCCGACTACATCATCGGTCGCATCGCCCACATCTCCATCGAAACCTAGAAAGGATTTTTCAACCCGGGACGCCCCCTCCCGTCATCTCAGCCGAACGCCACCACCCTCCCGTCATCTCAACCGAACGCCACCACCCTCCCGTCATCTCAACCGAACGCCACCACCCTCCCGTCATCTCGACCGAACGCCACCACCCTCCCGTCATCTCAACCGAACGCCACCACCCTCCCGTCATCTCGACCGGAGCGCAGCGTAGCGGAGAGACCTTTTGTCTTGCTCTTGCTCTTGCCCTTGCCCTTGCTCTTGCTCTTGCTCTTTCTCTTTCTCTTTCTCTTTCTCTTGCTCTTGCTCTTGTTCTTGTTCTTGTTCTTGCCCTTGCCCTTGCTCTTGCTCTTGCTCTTGCCTTTGACCTTCAATGACTCAACGACTCAATGACCCAATGACTCAATATCAATGACTTTAGGTCATGTCCTTCTGGCCCCCACACTAAGGGCACCAGCAACATCTCCCCATCTGCGCTAGCCTCAATAGGTCGAATCGATCCGGCGGATCGGGGTTTACGTGACTACCAAAAATTTCGAGGCATTGATCTGTACGCCTAGCCGCACCGTCGCCGCCTTGTGTGCAGTCGCGCTCGCCGATCTTCCCATCGACTGGATCATGGCCGACAGCTCGCAACAGGCAAAGCGCTATCTCGCCCGCGATGAGTTTGATTTCGTCTTGATTGATTTCGAATCCGAAGATGCGGAAGATCTGCTGCTCTCCTCTGCCGCCGCGAACAGCCTGGTTCTCGTCATGACCTCTCGTCCGGTGGATGCGCGCATTCTCTGCCTGTCGCACGAATACCGTTTTTACTACCCGGTGCGTCCCGCCGAAGTTCCCGCTCTCATGCAAAGCCTGGCCACGCTGGCCGACAACCTCGCCAGCAAAGTGCCCGTACAAACCATTCTGCCCTCCCCCGCACGAACCGCCGGACGCGACTTGCCATCGCGTTCCGGCGTGCAGCACGCAGCTTCCAAAAGAGAATGGATTGCATCCCTCGAAGGCGAAACGGTGCAGGATTCGTCCAAGCAGAAGTTTATGCAGCACTCGCTTTCCATCACGACTCAGGAACGCGTCGCCTCCATAATCGCCGCCATCGGCTCCATCTGGTACGTTCAACAGATCACCGGAGACTTTCGCGGACTGCAAGTCCTCGGCCCGCCCGCGCCCGGCCCCATTGAACTCATCGTCGTCGCGCTTCTCCTCTGGATATGCGCCAAGCATCGACGCGTCCTCCGCCAACAGCAACCCGCCACCCCCTCCGCCGTAGCCTAGGACCTCAGCGGGATCACTGGCATATCGATCAGCGTCAGTTCCAGGTTTTAGGTTTTCTTCGTGTCTTCGCGGTGAAAGAAACTCCTCACCCAGGAAAGCCCCTCCCACAACGAGCTCTTACTTCCCAACTGATTTACAATCTCCTTCGGAGGCAAGCACTCATGGACCAGGTTCCCTCGATGCCCATCCCTGCCCGCCGCGACGAAGACATCGCGCTCGACATGATGAAATTCATCGCCACCACCACCGGATACGGTCGTACGGGCGCAACCAGCAGCGCAGGATTTCAGGGAACCAATCCCTCGAAGCCCGAAGATTACGCGACCCAGCTCCTCGAACTTTATGGACGCTGCCTCACCGCCGTCCAAGCCAAAAAATAGCGGTCAACGCACCAGCAAAAAAAACTCCAACGCTTTCGCGCTGGAGCTTTTTCATTTCATCGATGCTCTTCGATTACGAAGGTGTATCAATGGTCTTCGATTTACAAATGTCTATCTACGCTTTTTGCCCTTTGCGGCTTTCTTCGCTCCACCTTTTTTCGGGGAAGCTTTTTTCGCGGCCGAACCGCTTCCAGACTTCTTGGCTGCCTTCTTGGCCGGCTTCGCTGCCTTCTTGGCCGGCTTGGCTGCCTTCTTGGCCGGCTTCGCGGCTTTCTTGGCAGCTTTCTTCGCCGGTTTGACAGCTTTCTTCGCTGATTTCGCTACCTTTTTGGCAGCTTTCTTCACCGCTTTTACTGCCTTCTTCGCTGCTGTTTTCGCAGGCTTGGCCGCTTTTTTCGCGGCCTTCTTTGCGGGCTTCGCAGCTTTCTTGGCGGCCTTCGTCGCGCCGCCTGTCGAAGCCGCCTTCACGGCCTTCTTCGCGGGCTTGCGCGGACTCGGCGCCGGTTTTGCAGACGGCACTTCCGCGATCATTTCATCATCACCAACCGCCCCCATGTCGCCTGCTTCGTTCGCGGCATTGCGCGTCGCAGCAACCGGCTCCATCTCAGCAGCTTCTTCTTCCTCTTCTTCTTCCTCTTCGTACTCGTCGTCCGGGTTAGCGTCGTAGGCACTACCGCTATCTTCGTATTCATCCGTATCGTCGTCACGTCCCCAAAGCTTTTCGTAACCTCTCATGTTTCCTCCTGATCTTGTGCTTCGTTCCGCGTTCGCGGAAAACTATTGCGCTAATTACAGCAGGACCGCATGAAGCTCGTGCCACCAATAAATCCGAGATAACAGCACGCGCTACAACATACTCTCGCCTTCTCTCCGATGCAAATCCAGCTTGCATCGTCTTCCAGAAGAAATCAAGAGACAATAAATGAGCTTTTTCAAGCCGAGGTTTTTTGGGTTGTCCGAGTTTACTTTTTGATAACCAGGACGTCGCCCGGACGCAGGGTTGCCGCCACTTTGCGATTGTCGCGTTTCAACGCATCGACTGTGGTCTCGTATTGGGAGGCAATACTCGTAAGCGTCTCGCCGCGCTTCACCTTGTGGGTCTGTTTACTCGCGGATGCTTTGACTAACTTGCTGTTTTTCTTGGACTTAGGAGATGGCGACTCTTCACCCTCGGGCGCTTGCCCAGCGCGTTTCGCAGTCTTCGAACCCCGCTTCGACGGACATCCGGAGACTTCCGACCTGGCCGGCGAATCGCCGCTCGCGACCGGTTTGTAGATAGTTAACGTGCGTCCGGCGGTAAGCGAATTCCCTTTCAATCGGTTCCATTTACGCAGGCGCTCAACGGGCACGCCGAAATCGTCGGCCACCGAAAGAACGGTGTCTCCCTTGCGCACCTTGTAATGGCTCGCGTGCCTGGAAAACGCCAGGCTCTCCGCGTCCGCTGACGACTTGCTGCGTCCAGGCGCGACGGGGATGATGAGGCGCACATTCGTTTTCAGTTCTTCGTCCTGCAAGCCATTGGCTTCCGCGATCGAGCGAGTCGAGGTGTGGTACTTGTTCGCGACTTGCGCCAGCGTCTCGCCCGACTGCACACGATGATAACGCCACCACACCCGCATATCCGGCGGGATAGAGGCGATCACCGTCTGGAATTTTTCGGTGGTTCCGATGGGCAGATGAAGATCGAAGGCCGAATCCTTCGGCGTGGTGAGTCGCAGCAACGCGGGATTCAGTTCCTGGAGATCGGCGACCGAACTATCCACGATCTCGGAGACAAGTCGCAGATCGACCGGATAATGGATCGTCACTTTCTCCGACTTCAGCGACGATTCCGGGGTGATGTGTTCAAGCGCGTACTGTGCCGGATTTTTCGCCATGATGGTGACGGCGACGATGATGGGAACATAGTTGCGTGTTTCGCCCGGCAATACATTGCGACGATAAAGTTCCCAGAAATCCGCGTATCCCGTGCGCTGTACTGCTTTCTGCACCGTGCCTGGACCGGAGTTGTAGGCGGCCATTGCCAGGTACCAATCACCGAACTGGTTATAGAGATCCTTTAAGTGGTGCGCTGCGGCGTGCGTCGACTTTTCGGGATCCTGGCGCTCATCGACCCACCAGTTGCGTTCGAGTCCATAGCCTGAGGCGCGACTGGCCATGAATTGCCACATGCCGCGAGCGCCCGCACGCGACAACGCAAGCGGATGGAAGCCTGACTCTGCTTGTGCCAGATAGATCAAATCCTGCGGAACGCCTTCTTCGCGGAAGACACGCGAAATCATCTCGCGATAGCGTCCTGAGCGGGCGAGCGCATGTTCAAGCGTGCCTCGCCCCTTGGAAGAAAAGTAGTTGATGAAGCTGGCGACCTGGTCATTCATCACCAGCGGAAGATCGGAGTGAGTGTCTCGTAACTCCGCTTCAGCCTTGGCTTTAACATTGGGGTCGACGGGGAAGGTCACGTCGTTGGCTTCGTCGATGGGGGCGGGTTCGGCCTTTTGTTCGGTGAAACCGTCGCCTTCTTTGAGGGCTTGCAGTTCGAGGGTGTTCACGGCTTCGACAATCTTGTCGAATTGGCCTTCGAGGCGATCGTCGGAATGGACGTCGCTGGGGCCTTCGACCAGCAGGTTGAAGGCGCGATCAAAATCGTCTTTTGCAGCGTCCAGGTGTCCCGCGCGATAGTTGGCCTGGCCCTTTTGATATTCCTTTTCCGATTGGGCGATGAGGGCTGCGACCGGGTCTTGACGGGAATTAGCGGGGTCTTGAACCGTGGGCTGGACGGGCTTCTTCGGCGATTCAGTAATGGTGGGCGCGATGGCCGCGGGCGGCGGTGTCGAAGCGGACGTCTTCGCCTTCGACGGCTCACATGCCGTGGTCATTATCAGTGCGCCCAAAAGAGGGAGTGCGATGCAAATCGTCGATTTCTTCATGTCCCTTTATGTTGGGGCACTGCCCGAACGTCACAAAATCGTACCCGCTAGTGATTCGAAGGTCAATCGAATGAAGACCTGAATACCGCGATGGTTACTAGGTATTTGCCCGGCTTTTGAGGGCCAAAAATGTCGCAATTTGAGCGAAGAAAGCTGCTCAAAACGTGTCAAAAAGATGTAAAAGGTACGCAAAATCACGAAGACAGCTGCTCCACCCTCAAACTTTTCGCAAAGCCTGCTCCAGATCGGCGATCAAGTCGGCAGAATCTTCGATACCAACCGACATTCTGACCGTTGCCGGGGAGACGTCGAGGAGCTTGAGCTGTTTTTCGGTGAGTGCGTTGTGCGAAGACTGTACGGGATAGGAGACGGTGGATTCGACGCCGCCGAGGCTGGTGGCAAGGTACCAGAGTTTGAGCGAGTCGATGAACTTTTCGGCTGCGCGTCCGCCGCCGCGAAGGTTGAAGGAGAGCATCATGCCGTAGTCGGACATCTGGCGGGTGGCGAGGGCATGCGATTCGTGTTCGGGGAGGCCGGGATACATGACGCGTTCGACCTTGGAGTGCATGCTGAGCCAGGAGGCGATGGTGAGCGCGCTTTCGCAGGAACGCTTGACGCGAATCTCCAAGGTCTTCATGCCGCGAATGAGTAGATAGGCAGCGCCGGGATCGAGGCATCCGCCGGATTGAATCATCATGGTGCGAATGGGGTCGAGCCATTTGCGGGCGCCGACGACGGCTCCGGCGGTGACGTCGCTGTGTCCGCCGAGATATTTGGTGGCCGAGTGAATGACGACGTCGGCACCGAGCGCGAGAGGCTTTTGCAGAATCGGCGTGGCGAAGGTGTTGTCGACGACGACGCAGATCTTGCGTTTGTGGGCGACGCGCGCGAGCTCCGCGATATCGACACAGCGCAGCGTGGGATTGGTCGGCGTCTCGAGGAAGAGCATTTTCGTTTTTGTGGTGAGGTGGCGCTCGATGCGCGACATCTCCGGGTAGGACACGAAGCGCGTCTTCATTCCGCAACGCGAGAGCACGTTGTCGAAGAGTTTGATGGTGCCGCCATAGATGTCGAGCATGCTGACGATCTCGTCTCCGGAGCGACAGACGCCGAGGGCAGCGACCATCTCGGCGGCCATTCCGCTGGCGGTGATGACGCAGGATTCTCCGCCTTCGAGGGCAGCGATTTTTTCTTCCGCGGCGGTGACCGTGGGATTGCCGTAGCGCGTGTAGAGGTAGGCGTCCGAGCGTCCCTCGTTGTAGCGCTTGAGTTCGGCGACATTGGGCAGGGCGAAGACGGAGGTCTGCGCGATAGGCGTGGTGAGTGGAGCCTTCTGTCCGTGACGATCTTCTCCGGCATGCACACAGCGTGTGGAATCAGCGACGACGTTTTTCATGTTAGGAAGATGATAAAGAGAAATTGCGAATCGGGGAAATGGGACGATTGCGAATCGGGTAAATGCGAATCGGGTAATCGGAAGCAGGACAATTGCGAATCGGGGAAATTCGAATCGGGGAATTGAAGTGGCGCTGATTACCCGAGTTTCTGGCGCTCTTTGGTGGCGACGATCTTAATCGGTTGAACAGCGGCCCTGACTGGAGGCTTGCTTGCGAACTCGTAGTCGACGATGCTGCACGCCACCCGGTATGTTTTCTGGTCTTTCGCGGCGGCAGGCACTTCCGTCACGCGGGCGACGAGTCCCAGGCACAACACTTGCGACGGAATCTCACCGGTCAATTCCCTGGGCATCTCAAGCTTGAGTTCCACGGCCTGGTTTATTTTGAGTGGCGTAACGCAGTTAAACAACAACCCCGAACGGCTTATGTTCTCTGAAATACCCTGCTGCCATTGCTCGCCGCCGCAGATTTTTATTTCGATGAGGACGTGGTAGCGAAGACGGCGTTCACGAGGAGACCATGCGATTTTACGCTCGCTACGATGCGCCGTCGCCACGTCGTCTTTTATGGCATCGTCGTTGGAAACTCTCGCGGTGCGGCGCATCTTCTTCCAGTCGTATCCGTACTTGGAGCCGCAGGTTACGCACAACTGGTAGTAGTCGCCGTTTTCAGCACGCCGGGGCCAGGCAAATTGATGCTGGCAACCCGAAAGCATCCGACTTAGGAATCCTGCGCTCATGCTGCAACATGATGCTACGGTTTTGCCAAAACTCCACATTACGAAGGGAGGTGAACTGAAATCAATTCGAATCGGGGAATCGGGTAGGGATTGAGCGAATTAAAGCGAGATGGCAGCATCGGAGGAGGAAGATCAAAGTCAAAGGCAACACAAAAGGTCCCTCCACTTCGCTGCGCTGCGGTCGGGATGACTCCTCTGGGGTGGGTACCTTGTTCCGAGAGCCCCATTCGCTACGCTGCGGTCGGGATGACGCCTCTGGGGTGGGTA
>JBBRZF010000065.1:0-16822 GCA_038236965.1 Terriglobales bacterium
GTGATGTCAACGAAAGGTCGGAGGAGGGGGCACCGCGGATTTGCGCGGGAAGGGCGAGTTCGTTATCGTGAAAATTTTGAGGTGTTGTGTTGCGCGGGGCTTCGGCAGAGGGGGGCACTTTGCGCGTTTCTAGTCCCACCACTGCCGTGGTGGGCTAATGAATTCCGTCGCCTGTGGCGACTGGTCGTCGAGGAGGGCGCGGCGTGCCGGAATGGGGGCGGATGTTCGGATTCTGTACCGCCGGAAAATTCCTGACGAAGTTGGGCAGCGGCTAGGCACGAAGTTCAAGAGCAACACCCAGGCGAGCTGTGCTCGCCCGCCACGGACGAGGGCGTCCGGGCCCACACGAAACAACAAGGCCAGGACAAGATCAAAAGACCCATTTGGGCAATCCGCAAAAAGCAAAAAAGGCGGCTGCCCGTCGCGGTACGGGTTGCAGCCGCCTTGTGAATTTCTACCAACGATCTTCCGTTAACGATTTACTGTTAGCGGTCGAATGCAAAGATCTGAGTGCGACGCGAAAGCACCTTGTCGCAACCGGGCATCCACTAGTCGTTCGAAATGGCCCAGCCTTTGTTACCGTTGTTGACGATGCGCACTTTGTTCTTTTGCGGTGCACCGTGATAATAATCGGCACCATGCTTCTGGATGACGGTGGCGCGCTGATAGGCCGGCAGGGATTGCAATTCCTTGCCGCTGGCGTCGAACAGGTCGCCCATCGTGTTCGGTGCCCACTGCCATGTGTATTCGACGACGGCAATATTGGGTCCGCTCATGGTGACTTTCTGGACTTCCAGCAATTTCTTGGTGGCCAGAGGAATCTTGTAGGTGGTGGTTCCGTCCTTATCTACGACTGGCTTGAGTTCCGGGAACGCCGCCACCGCCGCCACACCTTTTGCGGTGAGTTTGATGGGCTTGCGCGCTTCCTTGTCGGGCTTGCCGATGGTGACCAGGCCAGCCTTTTCAAGCACGGTGTAGTGGGGCTCAACGGCCGTGCTCCAGCCGATGAGTCCGGTCATGAATTCCATGGTGGATGGACCGCGAGACTTGAATTGCTGCTCGATGACCTTGGCAGCTTCTTCAGGCTTCACAACTTTTTTGGACTGATAAACGACCCAGCCGATGCCACCGACAAACACAGAGACAAGCAGGAAGACGATGAGTAGAGGGCCGAACGAGGACGTCTGCTTTTCCATTTCTATTTCTTGTTCAAACATGGAGGTATCCCTCCCAGGAGAGTACCGTACAATTCGCGGACAGCAGTCCGACGACGCATTTGGTTGCGTAATCAAATTCTAGGCCTGTGGAACAGCCGATTCCAAGCTGTTTTCGCAGGGAGGGGCCAGAAAAAGCAACCTAAAGTAACTTATTACACGATGCAGCTACATAGAAATCTGGAGTGATGAAGAAAGCGACGCTGCTCTATAACCCGCAGGCTGGCGACGGCCGTTCGCGAAAGGCGCTGGTGGAAAGCGCTGCCGCTGTTTTGCGCGCGGCGGGAGTGGAAACGATTTTGTTTGGGACGCGCGGCGCGGGAACGGCGTCGGCACAAACCTATGAAGCGCTCGCGAATGGTTGCGACACGGTGATGGCGTGCGGCGGCGATGGAACGGTGCATGAAGTATTGCAGGCGATGGTGGGGAGCGGAACGGAAGCGGCGCTGGCGATACTGCCACTGGGAACCGGCAACGTGCTGGCGAACGACATCGGCATCCCGCTGGATGCAGCAGAGGCGGCGCAATGGGCGCTGGCGGCGGAGGCTCGTCGGGTGCCTGCGGGATTGATTCGTTATGCGGACGCGAGCGGCGCGCAAGGGGAACGCTATTTCACGGTGGCGGCAGGAATTGGTTCGCATGCGACGATGATCTATCAATCGACGGCCGCGCGAAAAAATCAGAATGGCATGCTGGCCTATTACAAGACGGGATTCACGCTGCTGTTTCGCGCTCCGTTCGTGGAGTACGAGGCGGAGATCGTCGATGACGATGGCACGGAACGCACGACGAAACTGGTGGACCTGCTGGTGATGCGTGTGGATAGCTTCGGAGGATTGATGAAGCGATGGCATGCGGGAGGTTCGCTGGAGCATGCGCATTTGCACCTGGTTGCAAACCATGGGGCGAAGCGTCGCGACCTGTTTCGATTTGTGGCGGCGATCCTGATGGGGCGTCGGTGGATGCCGAAGGGCGTGGAGTTTCTGTCGGCAAAACGCATCGTGTGCCGCGCACTTGGCGAAGGCGATGCGCGTATTCATGTGGAAGCGGATGGAGAATTTCTGGGCGGTCTTCCGGTGGAGATCAGCGTGGTGCCGAACGCATTCACGATGCTGTTGCCGCGGCGGTGACAAGGCGGCCAGGTGGTAACGTAGGACATTGCGCTTGCTAACTTGGTGAGGAATCCCAGGTTAGCGCCAAAGGCGGGCGCGAACCTGGGGCAGCAATAGGGTTGAGGCACCATCAAGTTCGGGGACAGGCGAGAAAACATGGAACCAGTCACACACTTTTTGACGGGCGCAGTGATGGCTCGTGCAGGCTTCACGCGCAAGACGGCGCTGGCGACGGCAACGATGGTGCTGGCCGCGGAAGCGCCTGATATCGACATCCTGTGGTACACGGGCGGATCTGCGGTGGGCTTTGTGCATCATCGCGGATTCACGCATACGCTCGTCGGCATTCCCGTGATCGCTGCGCTGGTGGTGGGCTTCCTGTTTCTGTGGAACAAGTGGTATCGGCGAGTGAAACCGCCGAACGAGCATAGGCCGGCGGGACAGGCGCCGCCGCTGCCTGTCCGCTGGAAATATCTGTTTGGGCTGGCGTGCCTGGCGGGGTATTCGCATCTGCTGCTGGACTTTACGAACAACTACGGCATACGACTGTTCTGGCCGTTCTCGCCGCGCTGGTATTCGTGGGACATCGTGTACATCGTGGACCCGATCATCCTGGTGGTGCTGATGGCGGGACTAGTGCTGCCTTCTTTGTTTTCGCTGGTGAACGACGAGATAGGAGCGCGCAGTAAAGGTCCGAAGGGACGAGGCGGGGCGATGGCGGCGCTGGTGATTTTTGCTTTGATCTGGGGAGTACGCGATTACGAACATCGGCGCGCGATTGCGGCCATGGACGCGGTGCAGTATCAAGGGCAGAACGCAAATCGTGTGGCGGCATATCCGTACCAGAGTAATCCGTTCAAATGGCATGGAGTGGTGGAGACGGACGAGTCATACGAAACGGTAGTGGTCGATTCGCTGCGTCCGGAGGTGGACCCGAATGGACGCGCGCTGACCTACTACAAGCCACAAGAATCGGAGGCGTTGAAAGCGGTGCGCGAATCGTACCTGGGACGCGCTTATTTCCAGTGGGCGGCGTTTCCGGTGGCCGAGGTTGAGAAGCGTGATTCGTCGATGGGCGGCGGATACGTAGTGCGCGTAAAGGACCTGCGCTTTGCATATCCGGAACGACGGAATACGCCGCTGAGTACTTACTATTATTTAAGCGATGATTTCCGCGTGACGTCGGCGGGATTCCGTGCGGCGAACGCGTTGCAAGACCGCATGGAAAGCGATGTCCCGCCGGAGAACGGGAAGGCTCGGTAGGACGACGAATTGGTAATTGGGTAATTGGTAATTTGGTGATTGAAGGTCAAAAGCAAGAGCAAGGCCACGGCTTGATGTCGTGGCCTTTTCATTTACCCAATTACCAATTACCCACTTACAAAATTCCTTAGTCTGCCATTTCCTCGGCGGGAGGTTCGTGGGTTGCGCGCCATTTGACGATGGCGACGATGAGCAGGATTATCGCGGCGATGATTCCTAGGGTGAGCAGGGGATGCGTCTTGACGATGGTCTGCGTGATGGCGACGATCTCGGGGCCGAATTTGATGGTGAGGCAGGCGAGGATGACAAATCTGGCGAGGCGTCCGGTAAAGATGGCGAGCAGGAAGTGTGCGACGTTCATCTCGGCGATTCCGGCGGAAAAGACGAAGAGTTTAAAGGGCGTGCCGGGCGGCATCATGGCGGGGAGGATGAGGGCGAGGTCGCCGTATTTTTCCGACATGCCGTGAATGCGGCGGAATTTGCGTTCGCCAATGCGCTTGACGAGGAAGGCTTCGCCACCTTTGTATCCGACGAAGTAGGGGACAAGGCTGCCGAGGGCGGAACCGACGGCGGCCATAGAGCCGTAGAGCAGGCTTCGGCGCGGATCGATGTGGACGTAATAGGCGACGAGGGGATCGATGGGGATTCCGAAGAATGACGCATCAACGAGAGCGATGACGAAGACCGCCCATGGGCCGCCTAACGGCGCCAGCGCGGCCATGATGTAGTTCTTGTACAGATCGAAGAAGTGTTTGAGAACTTTCAACGGACTCGGGAACTCATCTCTTATGGAATGGGCAATGACGCAGGATTGGATGCGAAAGAGAATTGTAAATGCTGAGGGGCAAGCGCGTCATGGAGTGAAAGGAAAGAGCGACGAGGAGTTCTGCCGAGAGCATATCGCGAACTCAGTTTTCCAGTTGGCAGAGGATGGCGCGGGGCGCGTAGCCGCCATCTGCCTGCGGAATGAACGCAGGGCATTGCAATATCACTGGAACGGCCAGGGGCGATGCCGACAACACACAGCGCTCGCCTGCACGCGTGAGGCGTACCGGACCTTGCCCGAAATCCTGAGGGAACTCCACATTCGCGTTGGAACCGCTGCACAGATAAAGCGAGAGCAGGTCGCAGAACTGCAATAGCTTCAGAGCACTTTCGATCTCACTTTCTTTACCCGGGGTGCCTGCCAGTTTCGCTTGGCGAGCTTTTTCAGCATTTACAAAATGCTGCAGCCGTTCTCGATGCTCCGGCGAATCGTTCGATGTGCGCAAACGATATTCGGCGATCCACGAAAAATGCCGGCTCACGGTCGCCCCCCCGAGGTCGTCGATCACCATCGCGTTTTCCACCGAAGCACTCCATGCGGGAATGAACATATCGGGCAAAAGCTCGATAAAGGTCACCGGCTTGCCATTCTTGTTGAAGCTCGGCTTTGCCGGATGCGGGATAGCGCCATCGAACTGACGCCAGCCTTCGTCGTGCTGGCCTATGCACTCGATCACCCCGGGAGTGAGTTGCGGAAAGCGGTCGGCATCCAACGATGACGCTATGTGGCCGGAAAGGCGCGCATGGTCTGGCTGCGTGACCAGCCAGTACTCCGCCGGCGCTTGCCGCTGCATGTGCTCCACTGCCTTCCACGCTGCGACGAATTGCGTTCCCGTTGCTTGATCGCCGGTTCCTCTTAGGATCATCTTCTCTTCCTATGGGCCTATGGGCGCGCTATGGGCGCGGGCGCACGGCGCGTTTCGCGTTGTTCGATACCACCGACTTCAACGGTCCGCTGCTCGCCGGAGGTTTACGCACCCCTTCCAGCAATTCCTTCAACACCACCGCATTGTTGTACTGAACGTCGCGCGAAGCAAATACCAGCGTGAGCGCGGAATATTGCTCTCCTAGTTCGTGCAGCAACTCCAGGCTGGCTATCGCCTGCTCGTTGGCCAACTCCTGCAGATAGCGTTTGCGAAAGATAGGCCACTGCCGGGGACGCTCATGGAACCACTGGCGCAATTCATTCGAAGGCGCGAGCTCTTTCAACCAGGCCTTCAGGCGGGCATTTTCCTTGCTCACGCCTCGGGGCCACAACCTGTCTACGAGCACACGCGCACCGTCCGAACGGGAGGGCGACTCATACGCACGTTTCAACAATATCTTCATCGGCTATGATGTTAACTCCGGCTGGCGAGAACTGCACGGTCTGTTAGACGTCAGCTTCGCCATTCGATTCTCTGACCTGGTTGACGAATTCTAAGATGAGACTTTTTCAGCGAGTGTTACTAGCCTTCCTCACGGCGCTCTTGCTCATTGCGCTGTCCGGTTGCGAAGCCGCCGAACGCCGCAAGTCCGACGCCGAACTCGGACTCATGCCAGAGCAGGCTCGCGGACGCCACGTCTACGACCAAAATTGCATTCGGTGTCACGAACCGTATTCTCGCTGGGGAACCAAGGGTCCCACGCTCAAAGGCATTTACAAAAAGCAGTTTATGCCCAGCGGGCTCCCCGCCAACGACGACCGCATGCACGACGTGATCTCGATGGGAAAAGCCAAAATGCCCTCCTTCAGCCAGGCCTTGACCGAGCGCCAGATACAGGACCTCCTCTCCTATCTGAAAACCCTCTAAATAGCGCCGCTGATCCGCCTTGAAGCCCGCTGGGCGAATACCCCGGCCCGGTTCGCCCCCTACCGCCGCGGCATCGTACAATAGTAGATACATGGATTCCGTGGAACTCATCCAGATAGAGGTTGGTCCCAAGCTCCCCGCGCCCAAGCCCGAGTGGCTGAAAGTGCGTGCCCCCATGGGCGAAACTTTTAGCGACCTGAAGAAACTTGCACGCGGACTTAGCCTGCACACCGTCTGCGAGTCGGCCCAGTGCCCCAACATAGGCGAGTGCTGGAACCACAAGACTGCGACCTTCATGCTGCTCGGCAACCTGTGCACGCGCCGCTGCGGATTTTGCGCCGTACCCAAGGGCCGTCCCGAAGCCATCGATATCGATGAACCGCGCCGCGTAGCCGAAGCCGTGGAAACTCTCGGCCTCAAGTTCGCCGTGGTCACCAGCGTCAATCGCGACGACGACAACGTGGGTGGCGCCCGCGTCTTCGCTGACACCATTCGCCAGATCAAGGAACGCGTAGCCGATTGCAGCGTCGAAGTCCTTATCCCTGACTTCCAGGGACGCGAAGATTGCCTGCGCATCGTCGTCGAAGCCCAGCCCAACGTTCTGAATCACAACACCGAAACCGTGCCGCGCCTCTATCGCGTAGCCCGCTCCGGCGCGCGCTACGAACGCACACTGGAACTGCTCCGTCGCATCAAGGAAATGGATCCCCGCATGGTCAGCAAGACGGGACTCATGGCCGGACTAGGCGAGACCACCGAAGAGCTTCTCACCGTCTTCCGCGACCTCGCCGCGCAAAAAGTGGACATCCTCACCATCGGCCAATATCTTTCGCCCTCAAGGAATCACCTTCCGGTGAAACGCATGTACACGCCCGAAGAATTCAAGTTCCTCAAGGACGAAGCGATGAAGATGGGATTCAAGCACGTGGAATCCGGCCCGCTCGTTCGCTCCAGCTATCACGCTCACGAACAGGCAGCCAGCACCCAGAGGAAGAAGAACAACACTGTCTAAAATGGGGTTGCTGGGAGATAAGTACGGATGGATGGCAGGAAATCAGAGATCACCTTCTAGTAGCCGCCTGCAGACTTCGCACATCTCACAGTTGGCAGTGAACGGATTCTGCCTTTATTGTTGACGATGCAAAGAAGGCAGCGTGCCTGATGCCCCCAAGTCTATGGAGCGTTCATGAAGATCATTTTCGGTGGTCTGGCGATCGGAGTTGCCGCCGGAATTCTGGCTGGCATGGTTGGCGTAGGTGGCGGAATCATCATCGTTCCTGCCCTGGTCTATTTTTTTGGAATGAGCCAGAAAATGGCGCAGGGAACTTCCTTGGTTGTCTTGTTACCGCCCACAGGACTGTTTGCGTTTATCCAGTACTACCGGGCGGGGCACGTCGACCTCAAAATTGCCACACTTATCATCATTGGTCTTCTAGTGGGTGGATGGTTCGGAGGTGGCTGGGCACAGCAGCTCTCCGGACCCACTTTGCGCAAAGGCTTCGCATTACTGCTTGCGCTTACGGCACTGAAAATGTTCTTTCAGAAGTAGGTTCGAGCTCTCGTCCGAGCGCATGAAAAAGGCCCAGCCGAAGCTGAGCCTTTTGATTTTGCCGCAAATGCTTACCAGACGCGGCAGGCGTTTGCGCGGACCATGGGAGCACCCGCCTTGCAGTTGAATGCCTTTTGGAACTCAGGCATGTTGGAAACCACACCATTCACGCGGAACCTGCCGAGCGAGTGGGGATTCGTCTGCGCCTGCATGCGGGCTGCTTCCGGCGATTGGTTCTGGCACCATATCTGGCCCCAGCCCAGGAACAGGCGCTGTTCCGGAGTGAAACCATTTTTCGCTTCCGTCTTGTTGCCCAGCGTATCCAGCAGGGCCATCAGGGCGATGCGAAGTCCGCCGTTGTCCGCCGTGTTTTCACCCAGCGTCAACTTGCCGTTGGTCTTCACATCATCGACCGCGACGAAGTTGGAGTACTCGTCAACGAAGCATTGCGCGCGCTCGTCGAACGCCTTCCCGTCCGCCGCCGTCCACCAGTCACGCAGATTTCCCTGCGCGTCGAACTGGCGTCCTTCATCGTCGAAGCCGTGCGTGAGTTCGTGACCAATGACGGCGCCGATGCCGCCAAAGTTTGCCGCTTCGTCGCCGCTCTTGTCATAGAACGGAGGCTGCAGGATGCCAGCCGGGAAGTTGATATTGTTCTCCAGCGGATTGTAGTACGCGTTCACCGTCGGAGGAGTCATGCCCCACTCGGTCTTGTCCACCAGGTGGCCGATCTTCACCAACTGGCGATGATTCTCGAACTGGTTGGCGCGAATGCTGTTGCCCACGGCGTCGCCGCGCACGATGCGCAGCGTGCTGTAATCACGCCATTTTTCCGGATAGCCGATCTTGTTCTGGATGGCTTGCAGCTTCACGATGGCGGCCTTCTTGGTTTCCTCCGTCATCCAGGGAAGATCCTTGATGTCGCGGTCCAGTGCTTTTTCCAGCGCCAGCACCATGGCCAAGGTTCGCTGCTTGCCTTCTGCTCCGAAGGTCTGTGCAACGAACGCCTGTCCGAGTGCTTCGCCCAGGTCGCCGTCTGTGTGCTGCACGCAACGCTTCCAGCGCGCACGTAGTTCCTTCGCGCCAGTCAGGGTCTTACCGTAGAAATTGAAATTTTCTTCCACGAATTTCTTGGGCAGGAAGGGCACGTTTAGCCGCAGCATGTTCCATGTCAGGTAGGTCTTGATGTCGGGAAGCGAAGTCTGGTCGATGACCGTGTTCATGCCCTTCACAAATTCAGGCACGGAAACATTCAGCGCATCGAACTTAGGCGCCGACGTCCCCTGTATGTAGCGGTTCCAATCGAACGCCGGACTCAGGGTAACCAGTTCTTTGGTGGAGAGCTTGTGATAGACCTTCTGCGGATCGCGGCGCTCGACGTTGGTCATCGAAGCCTTTGCCAGCGCCGTTTCCAGCGTCATGATGGCCTTCGCCCTGGCTTGCGCCTGTGCCGGCTGGTCGCCCATCAACTGGAACATGTTCGCGATGTGCTGCACATATTCCTCGCGCAGTTCCACCGACTTCGCGTCTGTCTTCACATAGTAATCGCGGTCGGGCAAGCCCAGTCCGCCCTGGTCGGTGGCGGCGATCATCGTGGTCGCATTCTTCGCGTCCGGCTCCGCGCCGAATCCAAAGAACGCGCCTGAACCCTTCTGATGTGCAGCCGCCAGATAGGCCGGCAACTCCGCTTTCGTCTTCAGGCCGTTGATGCGATCCATGTCCGGCTTCAGCGGCGCGATGCCCTTGGTTTCAATCGCGCTCTCGTCCATACAGGAGCCGTAGTAATCGCCGATCTTTTGGTCAACCGCGTTGCGCTTGGGATCGTTGACTGCGGCTTTATCCAGGATGTTCTTCAGGATGATGCGATTGTTCTCCGCTAGTTCATTGAAACGTCCCCACGTAGACTGGTCAGACGGAACAGGATTCTTTGCCAGCCAGCTTCCGCAAGCGTACTGGAAGAAATCCGTGCACGGGTCGACGGCTTTATCCATCGCGTCCAGGTCGAACGTCTTGATTTCTTTTGGCGTGGGATTAGCGGGAGCAGCGGTCTGTGCAAAAGTAAAAGTGGTCAGAAGCAGGATGGCCATCGCCAACCAGAGGATGCGTCGCATGCGTACTTCTCCTTTTGGATTTCGTCTGGCGAAGCCTCCGCACTGCCCGGCAGAGCCCCGCGTATTGGACTAAGAATGCCTCAAGAATGGACAGCCCGAACAGCGGCCATCGAACCCAGATACCGTATCACAAACGCCGCGCCAATCGCTCGCTTCACGATGTTTTGCAGAGTCCCGAACAAAACAGAGACCCGGCGTCTCTGCCGGGTCTCAGCACAAATCGTACGTGCTTACCAAACGTGACAGGAATTCTCGCGAACCATGGCATCGCCCGGCTTGCAGTTGAATGCCTTGCGGAATTCGTCAGAGTTCGACACCGTGCCATTCACGCGATAACGTCCCGGAGAATGCGGATCGGTCAAGGCCAATACGCGCGCCGTCTGGTCGGTCACGTTCTGGCACCAAACCTGGCCAAAGCCGATGAAGAAGCGTTGACCCGGCGTGTAGCCGTCGAGTTTCTTGTCAGCGTTCACGCCCAGCATGTCCATCAAGGCAACGTAGGCGATCTTTACGCCTCCATTGTCAGCCGTGTTTTCGCCCAGCGTAAGTTTGCCGTTCAGCTTTACTTCGCCCTTGTCGTCCTTCACGGCCGTGAAGCCGTTGTATTCGTCAACGATGCAGTCCGTGCGATGCACAAACTCTTTTCCGTCCTGCTCCGTCCACCAGTCGCTCAGGTTGCCGGCGGCATCAAACTTGCGTCCCTGGTCGTCGAACCCGTGAGTGAGTTCGTGCCCGATTACGGCTCCGATGCCGCCGAAGTTCACCGCATCATCCACACTGCGGCTGAAGAACGGAGGCTGAAGGATCCCCGCTGGGAAGTTGATGTCGTTCATCGAACCGCGATAGTAAGCATTGACCGTAGGCGGCGTCATGCCCCACTCTTTTCGATCCGTGGGCTGTCCGATCTTCTTGCGATTGCGCTCGATCTCGAACACCGACGCGTTCTTCACATTGCCGAAGAAATCCGTGGGCGTGATCTTGACCGTCGAGTAATCCTTCCACGTGTCGGGGAAGCCGATGTTGTTAACGATGGTGTTCAGCTTTTTCAACGCCTGTTGTTTGGTCGTGCCGCTCATCCAGTCAAGTTGCTGGATGTTTTTTCCCATGGCGGTCTCGATGGCTTTCACCATCTTCAACATCCGCTCTTTTCCGTCTTTGCCAAATGTCTTATCGACGTAGATCGGACCAAGCGCTTCTCCAAGTTCGCCGTCCGTCATCTTCGTGCAACGCTTCCAGCGCGCTTCCAGTTCCTTGGTTCCGTTCATGTACTGGCCGCTGAAGCGGAAGTTTTCCTGCACGAACGGCTCTGACAAAACAGTCGCGTTCCCCTTCAGAACCTTCCATCGCAGATACGTCTTCCAATCCTCCATCGAGATCGAGGCGAACTGCCCGCTGATGCTCTTGAAGTAGTCCGGCGTGCTCACGTTCAACGATTCAAATTTCGGCGCGCCAGTCTGGACGAAATACGCGGCGAAGCCAAAGTTCGGAGCGAGCTTATCCAGGTCCGAGATGAGCATCATGTGGTCGCGCGTCTTCGGGTCGCGCAGGGCCACGCGGTCCAGCGATGCCTGCGCCAGCCTGGTTTCAAACGCCAGGATAGTCTTGGCTTCCGCCGCAGCTTGTTCCGGCTTGTCACCGGCCAGCACCAGCATCTTCTCTATGTGTTCGAGGTACTTCTCGCGCGTCTCTTTCGACTTGGCGTCGTCCTTGATGTAGTAGTCGCGATCAGGCAGCGTGATGCCGCCTTGGCCGACGTTTGCAATCATCTTGCTCGAGTCGTGCATGTCGGTCGTGGAACCAAAGTTGAACAAGGCGCTGCCCAGGCCAAGGCGCTGTATGTGCGCTATCTCCGCCATGACTCCCGCTTTGTCTTTGATCTTGGAAATGCGATCGAACTCCGGCAGTAGCGGCTTCACTCCGGCGGCAGCGACCGCCTTTTCATCCATGCAGGACGAATAGAAATCGCCGACCTTCTGCTCTAGAGCGGAGCGCTTGCTAGGCTTTGCCGCCGATACCAGTATGTCGTGCAGCACGTTCATGTTGTATTCGTCCAGTTCGTTGAAGCGGCCCCAACGCGACTTGTCGCCCGGAATGGGATTGTTCGCATTCCAACCGCCGCAGGCGAATTCGAAGAAGTTAGTGCAGGGATTGACCTTCGTATCCATCGCGCTTACGTCAAAGCTGATGGGAGCTTTCATCGCGGGTGTCGGCTTCGTCGCCGTTGCCAGCTTCGCATGGGTTTGCGCAAAAACTGACGCCGAACTGAGCAGAAGGACTGCCAGGATTCTTAAAGAACGCATACTCTCCTCATGGTTCACTCGAAAAAATCGAGACTTGCAGTGCGCCCGGTCTTCGTCTACCGGGTCGCAACGCCGCATTGAGCGATGCGGACGGGAAAACGGTACTCACACGTACCCTTCTTTTGGACGGGCCAGAATTACTCTTGTTAGCAATAAACGAGCCGCGGAATCCATACGCGGCTCGCATCGTTGAAACCTGTTCCGCCCACGCTAGAAGACACGGAAGTGAATCGTCAGATAGCGTTTCGGATTCTCGCGTATCGCCTTCACAAGCGTGCGCGTTTCCACCAGCATCTGGTCCACGTTGTTGTAAACCGAAGGATCCTTCAAGAGCTTGCCAGCGCTGCCTTCTCCCGCTTCCAGTTGCGTGGCGATCAACGAAAGCTTGGTCACCGTGGTATCAAGTTTCTTCGCAAACTCTTCATCGCGAGCGAATTTCCCCAGCGCGCCCTTGCCGCTGTTGATGCCATCCATCAACGACTTGGCTTCGGCAATCGTCTGGTTCGCGTTGTTATAGAGGGCCGGGTCCTTGATGAGTTTTCCGATCGTGCCCTGGCCATTCTCCATTTGCGCCATGATGCCATTCAACTTGTCGATGGAACCGTTCGCCTTTTGATAGAATTCATCGCTCTTCAGCAACTTGCCGAGCGATCCCTGTCCAGAATTGATCTCGCTGATGATGTTGTTCACCTGCATCACCGAACTGTTCAGGTTGTTGTAGAGCTCCTTGTCGTAGATCAACTTGCCAAGGGATCCTTCGTGGTTTTCCACGACGGCGATGATGCGGTCCACACGACGGATCAGGACGTCCACGTTTTGCAAGGTTCCTGCCGAGGTGCGAATCACATCCTGGATATCAGCTACGCTCTCGGCCTTCAGAACATCGCCTTCAGCGGCTTGCGGCCCCTTTGCTCCATTGCTGTTCATATCCACGAAGGTTTCACCCAGCACGCCCGCAGTGCTCAACATTACTTTCGTATCTTTGCGTACCATGGTGTTGTAGTTGTTCTTCGTGCTGATACGTAATTTGATCTCGACCGGGGCGGGAGCATGATTCGGAACCACGCGGATGCCGACCACGTTTCCGATGTCCACTCCCTGCAGGCGCACGGGTGCGCCATCGCGCAATCCGCCCGCGTTCTCCACGTAGGCAAACAGCGTCAGCTTCGACGTGAAGATGCCGGTCGTACCGGTCATCAGGAAGATCAGAACTGCCAGCGTGATCGCGGCAAAAAGAACCGTCAACCCAACCCGTAGTTGGGCCCACCGAACCTGTTTTTGACTAGGCACCTTGCCCCCGATTGCATTGGCTAGCGCAAAATAATAGCAGAAGCTACATACTCAGTCACTCACGTCCTTCAAACCCCTCGCGTCAGCAAGCTTCGCGAAAGGTCATTGTCAGTCCAGAAGCTTGCTATTACCATGGCCAGCACCGACCCGAGAACCTGACAGCGTGGTCGTCATCGTTCTCCTGAACTGCTCAATCCTGAAGTAGCACCTGGGCCATCGCCTGCTGTTCCGTGTGCGAGATGGTGACCAGCGCGCTTCTTACTCCCAGCTTGTTGGCGAACTCCAAGGCCTTGCCGCGGAAGGTGATGATGGGGCGGCCCGAGGGCTCGCGCGTCACTTCTACGTCCGTCCAGCCGACGCCGCGTTTCCATCCGGTGCCAATGGCCTTCAGCGCAGCTTCCTTGGCGGCGAAGCGTCCGGCGAAGCGCTCGAACCGGTTGGGCTTCGACTCGCAGTAGCGTATCTCCGCTTCGGTGTAGATGCGCTTCAGGAAGCGCTGTCCGAAGCGCGCAATCGCCGCTTCGATGCGCGGCACTTCCGAGATGTCGATGCCGATGCCAACCACCATGATGTGCGACCCCAGCCGTTAACGTTACCAGACCGCTCGCTCGCCGCGCCAGCCGACTAGAAGAGGCTCTCGGAGTTGTAGAGCAACTCGCCATTCACTAGATGCGCTTCGCGCGTCAGCTTATGCTCGCGCGGAGGCTTCTCGTCCGTGATGTGCAGCACACGGTTTCCGTGGGCCGTGAAGTAGTCGGAGACCAGCATGCGATGGCAGTGGAAGTACATGCGTTCGGCGCACATATACGCGGTCGGCGATTGCTCCGCCCGTTGCAGCACATCGGCCGCACCTTGCTGGAACTCCGAGGTCAGCATGTAGTCGCCATAGTTGCGGAAGCTGGCATTACGCAAACCCGTGTTGGGAGAGTCGTCGCGCTGCTTGCCGCGACGTCCGCCGAGACGAGGCTCCCAGCGATACTCGATTCCTGCCGCAGGCATTGCCGCTTCCAGCGACTCGCGGTTGAAGTGCGGCAAGCGCCGCGACATGGGGAAGGCGCGAATATCCACCAGCGTGCGGATACCATGCGCGGCGAGCGCGACGAGGAGTTCGTCGAGCGTGCGCGTCGAATGTCCGATGGTGTAAAGGGTAGTCAATATCTCACGGCCTTTGCTCTAGCTGACGGCTGACGTCTGATAGCTGACTGCTTTCTACGCCAATGCATGTATCAGCGCGCTCACCACGTGCGCTTCGTCTTCCGCTTCCACGGTGCGCAGGTCGAGCACGAGGCTTCCGTCCTCCACGCGGGCAATCACCGCCGGTCGGTGCGCGCGCAACCTTGCGGCCAGCGTATCTGCCGACGCGGCCTTGGTGCGCAGGGCGATGAGCGCGGTGGGCAGCTTCGCTTCCGGCGCAGCGCCTCCGCCGACGACGGATTCGCCGGGGCGCACCTCGATCTCCGCCGAGTTCTCCATCTCTCGCAGACGCGCGACCAGCGCTTGGGCGCGAGCGGCGATCTGCTCGGCTGTGGCGGACATCATGCGAATGGCGGGAATGCGGTCATGCTGTCCGCGCAGGTAGAGCAGCAGCGTCGATTCCAGCGCGGCGTAGAACATCTTGTCCACACGCAAGGCGCGGAAGAGCGAGTTGGAGCGTATGCGCGCGATCAGCTCTGGAGCTCCGGTCAGCAGTCCAGCTTGCGGGCCGCCCAGCAGCTTGTCGCCGCTGTAGGTGACTACGTCAACTCCTGCGCGCAGGCTGGCCAGAACATCGGTCTCGTTCTCGATGCCGACCGTTCGCAGGTCCATCAGCGCGCCGCTGCCAAGGTCTTCCATCACAGGGATGCCGTGTTTGCGTCCCAGTGCGACCAGCTCTTCGAGCGATGGCTGCTCGGTGAATCCGACGATGGCGAAGTTCGAGCGATGCACGCGCAGGATGAGCTTGGTGCGTTCGGTGATGGCCTGTTCGTAGTCGGCGACGCGCGTTCGGTTGGTGGTGCCGACTTCGCGCAGGGTCGCGCCCGACTTGGACATTACGTCGGGGATGCGGAACGATCCGCCGATCTCGACCAGCTCGCCGCGCGAGACGATGACTTCGCCACCTTCGGCAAGCGCGTTGAGCGCGAGCAGCACGGCGGCCGCGTTGTTGTTGACGACGATGGTCGCAAGGTCGCGTTGGACCGAGGCGAACAGTCGCTGGAATAATTTATTGGTGTGCGTGTCGCGCTTGCCGCGCTCTCCCTTGGCCAGGTCAAACTCCAGGTTGGAGTACGAGGCAGCCACTTCGCGCACATGGTCGAGCGCCTCGGTCGCCAACGGCGCGCGTCCGAGATTGGTATGCAGCACGACTCCGGTGGCGTTGATGACCCGTTGCAGCGATGGCGAATAGCTGCGCTGCAACTCGTACTCGACGGCGCGATGGATGCCGCTGACGACCAGTTGCACGCCGAGCGCATCCAGTTCACCCGAGGTTATCTGCTCGCGCAAACGGTCGAGCAAGGCGCGCGCTGCTTCGGTAACGGCGAAGCGTCCTTCACCGGCGATGAGCGGCGCAAGCTGCGGCGAGCGAAGCAATTCATCCACGGACGGAAGTTGGCGGAAGAGGTCAGGCCAAGCAACAGGTTTCATCAGGTGAAAGCGTAACCGTTTGCGAGGAAGATGGGAAGTCAGCAGTCCGTGAGTCAGCAGTCAGCAACTCAGCCGGTGCTTGTGTGGCGGAGGCGCCCTCGGCTGCGTCCTTTGACTTTGCTCTTGCCCTTGTCTCGCGTAGGCCCGGACGCCTCGTCCGTGGCGGGCGAGCAACGCTCGCCTGATTTCGCTCTCAATAGGAAACCTTCATGGCGAGCGAAGGCGCCGCTTTGCGCCGAGTCGAGCGCGCTGGGCTATGGCACTCCCAATTATCGATTACCTTTGGCGCGATTGTGAGTAATGCAGAGCATTTGGCAGTTCTTGGCCACGCTTTCGCCGCCCTTGCTCCAGGCTGTAACGTGGTCAGCGTCCATTTCGTCGAACTTGTAGATTTTGCTCTTGATCGCGTCGTGCCCCTTGGCGCAGAGCGGACAGTTGGATTCGCCTTTGCCCTCGGCTGCTTGCGTCTGTTTGGCGTAAGCGGCCCGCTTTACCGGAGTTTCGAAGACCCGGACCTCCAACAACTTCTTATCGAGCGAACCGCCTAAGAGATACTCGAAGATTCCCCTGCGGCCCTTTACGTAGTCATCTGCAGCAAGTTTTTTCACATTGTCCGACATCGTCTTTGGATCATAGGACTTGCTGTGGTACTCCTCGTACAGCCTGCCCCACTCCAAACCCTTCATTTCCGGCAGAACGTCAACAAAGACGGTTGAAACCCAGTCGATCACGCTGTTGAA
>JBBRZF010000066.1:0-16549 GCA_038236965.1 Terriglobales bacterium
CGAGTCGTCGCCGATGGTGGATGCGCGCCTGCCTGACGGCTCGCGTGTCAACGCCATCATCCCTCCCCTCGCCGTCGATGGACCCTGTCTTTCCATCCGCCGGTTTGGACGCGACCCGCTCACCGACCGCGACCTCATCGCCAACAAGACGATAACCGAGCCCATGCTCGAGATGCTGCAGTCGATGGTGCGCGGGCGCCTTAACATCCTGATCTCCGGTGGCACCGGCGCTGGAAAGACGACTCTGCTCAATTGCCTCTCCACTTTCATTCCAGAGAGCGAGCGCATCGTCACCATCGAAGATGCCGCCGAACTACAGCTCAAGCAGGCTCACGTCGTCCGCCTGGAAACCCGTCCTCCGAACATCGAAGGAAAAGGTGCGGTGAAACAGCGTCAGTTGGTGATCAACAGCCTGCGTATGCGCCCGGACCGCATCCTGGTTGGCGAAGTCCGCGGCGAAGAAGCCTTCGACATGCTCCAGGCCATGAACACCGGCCATGAAGGCTCGCTCACCACGGTCCACTCCAACTCCACACGCGACGCACTCTCCCGCGTGGAGAACATGGTGAGCATGGCCAACCTGAATCTGCCTGACCGCGCGATCCGTCAGCAGATCGCGTCCGCCATCCACGCCGTCATCCAGGTCAGCCGACTCTTCGACGGTTCCAGAAAGGTCGTCAGCATTTCTGAAGTCACCGGCATGGAAGGCGACGTCGTCACTATGCAGGAATTGTTCACATTTGAGCGCAAGGGATTGACAGAAGACGGTCGCGTACGCGGCGTATTCCGCTCGACCGGCGTGCGTCCCAAGTTCTCCGACAAGCTCGCAGCTGCCGGCTGTCGCCTCCGCCCAGGATTGTTCGATTCGATGCTCGAGGTCTAGCGACCAAGGAGATTTGTCATGGTGTTGTTAATCACGTTTCTGATCTTCATCGTCATCGCTATTGGGGTCTTTGCCTTCGGCGCATCGTTCGACGAACGCAATTCTCAGTCGCGCCTCCTCCGTGATCGCCTGAGTTCCGTTGACGCCGCAAGCACCCGCAATGACAGTGAAGAGCTTGCCCTACTACGCGACGAGTTGCTCAGCGAGATCCCCGCACTCAACAGGATTCTTTCGCGGTCGCACAGCGTCCCCCGTCTGCGGCGTTTTCTCTCGCAGGCCGATGTCCGGTTAAAGGCCGGAAAGTTCCTGCTCATCTGCGTCGCCACTACATTCCTCGGCGGATGGATCACGTTCCTGATCAGCAACTCCCTGCTCTTCTCGATGCTCGGAACCTTCTTTGGTCTCATGATCCCGATCAGCTATATCAGCGTTCTCCGCTCACGCCGCTTCCATAAATTCGAGCAGGAGTTTCCGGAAGCCATCGAATTCCTAGCCCGCGCCGTTCGCGCCGGGCACGCATTCAGCACCGCGCTGGAGATGATCGCCTGCGAGCTTGGGGAGCCCGTAGCGGGAGAGTTCCGCAAACTCTACGAGGAACAGAAATTCGGCCTGCCCATTCGCGACGCGCTTCTGAACCTGGTTGACCGCATGCCCATCGTGGACGTGAAGTTCTTTGTTACCGCCGTGATGTTGCAGCGGGAGACCGGCGGTAACCTCGCCGAGATACTCGATAAGCTGAGCTACGTCAACCGCGAACGTTTCAAGATCCTGCGCCAGGTGCGGACTTTTACCGCCCAAGGACGCCTCACTCTGGGGATCCTGATGTGCCTGCCAGTCGGCTTGCTATTCATGCTCTTCTTCATGAACCGCGAGTTCATCACGCCGCTCTTCCACGACAGCATCGGGCACGCCATGATCTTTACCGCCGTCACTCTGCAAATCGTCGGGTTCTTCATCATACGCAAGATCATCAACATCGAGGTGTAGTCATGACCGTACTGCTTTTCGTTGTGCTCTTCGTCACTCTCGCGACTGCGCTTTTCTCGGTCTCCGCAGCCACGCTTGCTCCTGCGTCGCTGGTCGGAATGCGCCTGCGCTCACTGGTCGGCTTTCGTACAGGGCCTGAAAAACCGGATTTTCAGGATCGCTTTCAGGATGCGATGGGACCATTGAGCCGCGCGATACCGCAGTCGCCCGACGAAGTCTCGCGCACGCGCGCCTGGCTGATGATGGCCGGATATCGCGAGCAGCGGCACATGACCATCTACCTCGGGTTGCGGGTGCTTTGCGCCGGGCTCTTTGTGCTGCCCGCAATTCTAACCGGCTACATCATGACTTCGCCAATGCTCGGCTTCGCGCTAGCGGGCCTCGGGTACATGGCCCCACGCTTCATCTTGAAACGCAGGATCAAGGCCCGTCAGCACCGCATTGAATTGGGATTGGCAGACGCGCTCGACCTTTCTGTCATCTGCGTCGAGGCCGGACTCGGGCTCGATCAGGCCGTGCAGCGTGTCGGACTTGACCTGGCCCACTCGCATCCCGACCTCAGTGAGGAGCTTGGCCTGGTCGGCTTAGAGATGCGCGCCGGCAAGCCGCGTGCCGAAGCGCTTCGCAACCTGGCCACTCGCACCGGAGTGGATGACGTGCGGGCGCTGGTCGCCGTGCTGGTGCAGACCGATCGCTTCGGCACCAGTGTTGCTCAGGCCCTACGGGTGCACTCCGATGCTCTGCGTACTGAGCGCCGGCAGCGCGCGGAAGAACGGGCAGCCAAAACCACCATCAAAATGGTTCCCGTCCTCGTCTTCTTCGTGTTCCCGTCGATGTTTGTAGTCAGCCTTGGACCCGCAATCATCCAGTTGGTGCGCGTCCTGCTGCCGAGTTTGAATAAGTAGCTTCCCGCTCCACGTACTTCGCGAGCGGAACAGAGATCCGGGAGCAGGATATGTCGGCTGCGAAAAAAGGTTTCGCCTACAACAGGACTCGGCAGACTTTTCTGGCGACAGAGTTGCTGGTTGCAGACACCCACTGGACAAGAATGTGCGGATTGCTGGCCACTAGTCCGCAGGAGTTTTCCCCTGGAAGGGGGCTGTGGATAGTTCCCTGCCACGGCGTCCACACGTTCGCCATGCGGTTTATCATCGACGCCATCTATCTCGATGCTGACCACCGCGTGACCCATGTGGAGCAGAATCTCCGGCCCTGGCGACTCGCACCCGTGCGCATGGACAGCTACACCGTGCTGGAACTTCCGTGCCACACCGTATACACCACCGGAACTTTGGTCGGCGATCAATTGGAACTCGCCTTCGATCGCAAGCGTGAGGCAGTGGCATGATGCAGGCTGGTACAGTATCTCAGCGAGCGCCCGCGCTATTGGACGTCGCACCTCCGCGTCTGCTTGTCGAGTGGGAACCCCGATGGCACGCTTTCCAGACGTCGATCCGCCCAGCATTGCTTCGCGCGACAAGGCCTCTTGCAGGAGAGATTGTTGCCGGGGCCAAGCCTGGACGCGGCAGCGTGGCATCACTTCTGATCCACGCAGTCTGCATGGCTGCCATTTTTTCGGTGACGACGCGCGTCTTGCACGAACAAGCGTTGCTCCGACCGCAAAGCAATGAGCAGAACAATACCAAGGTGCTCTATTACGCCGGACACGAACTCCCTTCGGTGGAGGGTGACGCATCAGGTCTGCGCGCCGGCTTGAGCGGTCGCTCCGGCGGACGCGAAGCATTCCATCCAACCCAAGTCATCAGGGTAGCGCGCGGAGACCAAGCCACCGAGCAGGTAGCCGACGTTGCAAGGTTGAGATTGCCCGTCAACAATGGCGCGGTGGCGAACCTCGTTGCCTTGCAACAGGGTGCATTACCTGCCGTACCAATTCAGTCGATTCGCTCGAGTCGTGCCGTCGCACTCGAAGTTCCGGCGGTTGCGCCAGCGCCGCTAGCTCAAGACATGCGCTCTCGCTCGCCGCAGATGTTCGCGACAGAGATCGTTGCTCCTGCGCCTGACGCCGCGGAGATTGCTTCCTTGCGCCGCTCGCCAAGACTCACTCGGGATGCCGTTCCCCCGCCAGTCTCCGCTCCGGCCCGCGACGTCAATTCCCTTGCGCGGCTTACGCTTCCCGCGCAGGTAGTGCAGCCTGCGACAGAGATCTCCGAGATTCCAGTCCACGGAGCGCGGCTTGCGCGTGGGCAAGTAGCCGTCGTAGCTCCTCCCACCGACGTCGCGGAAACCGGCGTGAATCGAAGAACCTATTCCTTGAATGGAAGGGGCACGGCGGTTGCACCTCCCGCTGTCGACGTCGGGGCTGGCTCGCTCGGTGGAAATCCGAGTGGACGCGGCAAAGCCGCCCTGGCACTCGCTTCGCGAGGTACAAGCGTTGTGGGACCACCTGCCGATCCTGGTCCCGATAAGGTGGGTTTGCGCAGCGGTCGCGGCACGGTCGTTGCAGAGTCGGACTCACCGTCCGCCGGTATATCTAGCGGAACTTCGGGCGTCACCGGCGTCGTCGTGTCCGCCAATCCGGGCTCCGGAGTTGGCGCGCCGAGCGGCGCTGGTGATGGCTCGATTGCGATGTCTCCGCGCGGTTCAGGCACAACCGGGTTCGGCGGATCAGGCACAGGACACTCGGTGGGAGAGGGCTCCGGCACCGGCTCTGCAACAACCGGCTTTGGGCCGGGCGCTACCACGGCAGGAACCGGACACGGCGCTGATCCAAACGCCACCAACGGAATTGCAATCGGTGCGGGGCCGGGAGGCAGCGGCAGCGGCAGTGGAGGATTCATGAGCGGAATCACCGTGACCGGCGGCGGAACCGTTTACAACATTCCGAGTTTCAGTGGCTCTCCTGCTCCCAGTCCAGGGTCCATCCGCATGGCGGACAACCAGCCTCGACAGTCGCCGCGCATCACCGTGGTCGCCTCCGCACGCTCTGGAAGCGCGCTTCATGAGTATGGAGTGTTAAAGGGCTCCCACGTTTACACTATCTACATCGATACCGCCATCGGCACGGCGGTCATGGAATTCTCTGAACAGCAGTCCTCGGGCCCCAGCTTTGAAACGGATCTCACTTCGCCGGAACCGATGCGCGCAGTTTTGCCTACGGGCATCCCGAAAGAGCGCGTCGTAATTTCCTGCACCATCGACCGCTCTGGAACTCTGCGTCATCTGCACGTGATGAATCCCCGCGACTCTGCCGCAGAAAGGCAGTTGCTAGTCGCGCTGGGAAACTGGCGCTTCCGACCGGTGCTCAAGGGAAATGATGCTGTCGAGGTGGACGCCATAGTCGGCTTCGGCATCGACACAAGGTAACTCCCTTCACACACAACAAAAAACCTGCCACCCGGCAGGCTTTTTTAATGCGTGGTCGCCGAAGAACGTGAAGCGCTGAGTTTTGTCGCCGCTTCTTCTTCGGTGCGGCAGCCTTAGTTCCTGCCCGCTTTGCTGGCTTCCTGTCGATTCCTTAGAAGTGTCTGGATGGTGTCCAACAGGTTGCGCATCGGTAGTCACCGAGTTCTGCATCAGGAAGATGCAGTTCTTGATGGCTTCCATTGGATTGTTGACTTCATGAGCGATGGTTCCCGCGAGCCTTCCAGCTGCGGCAAATTTCTCCATCTCCAACATGCGGCGTTCCATCTTCAATTGTTCCACTCGGCGGACAGCCGTCAGGTCGCGCAGCACGGTCACCGTGTAGGCAACCTGCGCGCGCTCATCGTAGATCTTGCCGGAGTGGGCGTCGGACTCCACTTCCTGGCGCGTCGCCGGGTGAACCAGACGCAGCGGCGCGCTCTCCCTGTCACTGAACGAAAAGGTGAATGCCGTGATGTATGCATCCAACTTCGCCTGGTTACGCAGGCGCACCGGCGAACGCATGGTTTCCCTGTCGCTGCCGAATAACTCCGTTGCCAGCGGATCCAGTAGTACGACTTTGGCATCCTTGTCGCAGACCACGATCGGGTCGCCCACATTCTCGATGATGAGGTTCAGACGATCACGGTCCTGGCGGACAACCTCTTCGGCGGTAGCCATGCGCTCATAGTTCAATCGCAACTCTTCGTCGGCGCGGCGCAGATCGGTAACATCACGCATAACCGTTACCATTCCGGTGCGTCGTCCATCGCGCGTATAACTTGGCGCGGATACCGCTTCAAACAACACTTCCTCGCCTTCGGTCGCATCCACCAGCGTCATGTCGCGAGAGGAATCGCTGCCTGAGACCAGCATCGAAGACAGCGCCGCCGAGAAAAGCATGTTGTTCAACTCCACCGCTCGCACACGACCTTCGCTTACGTGTGCGGGAAGTTTGAAGAACCGCTCTGCCGCCTTGTTCTGCATGATCACGCGATACTGCGTATCCGTCAGGATCGCCGGGTCGGCCATGCTTTCCATCACCGTCTGCATTTGCCCGATGGTGACCTCCATCTCCGACATCCGGTTGAAGTAGTGCTCCGTCTTGAACAATCGGGAGAGCGAACGGTTCGCCATCTCAATCAACGCGTTGAGTCCGGTCACACTTTCCTGCGAATTCTTGCGCGGCAATTCCACGACCACTGCGGCGGCGTAAGCACGCATGTCACAAGCTCCGCAAACTTGCTCGTTCAGTTGGAGCTTTCGCGTACAGTGATGGTTTGCGACGGCCGGGCAATCAGGGCTGCCGATGCGCTCGGCTTCCCCACAGACGGTAGCCTTGCGGAATACCATCGGATAGCAGAACAGAGCCGGGCCATTTTTCCTGGCTGGAGGGATGACCCGTGGCTGCTGTGCGTGGATCGTCTGAACCACCGGGTGCTCCATCGCGTAAAGCGAAGCGGTGAAGCGTTGCAACCTGGCCTTGGAGAAGTTTTGTGATGCGACCGGACGCAGCTCGGCACCATCAAAATCTACGGTGGCGATCAACGCACATGGGTATCCCAGGGCGACGATCTCATCCAGCAGGAGTGGGAATATCTCCTCGGAACGCTCGACGGCCAGCAGGCGGAGCGCCGCGTTCGTCTGACGTTCCGGGAATCCGGCGTCTTCGGTTTTCAGGCGCATCTCGACCGTGGCCATCGCAAATAATCCCGTGTGCCCCTATCGCGCAAGGATACGCAAATCACTCCTTCACAAAATGACTCGCCCTAAACAGAAACGCCAGCTACTATTCGGCTGCGAAATTAGATGCAGATTTAAACGCTTTTAGGAAAAATTTACCCGGAAAATTTCACGCTTCGTCATGCCCGCAAGGGGCGATTTCAGCCCCATGTCGCCGACACCAAGAACACTCGCTGGATACATCCATTTGGGAAGAACGGAACCCGCAAAACCAGCTACAAAGTTTAGGGAATGTAGCACGTACGTGGAGACGAATGGCCTGAGGAAATCTCGGTGCAGATGTGGATATCTATTTTCTCCAGAAGATTGCCCAAAGGACCGAGGTCAAGGTTCAAATCCGCCGGTGTCAGGCCGAAATTTGACGCAAGTTCGTTCACTTTTTCTTCCTTACTGCTCACCCCGCTTGCTCCTTTTGCACGAACTCGCTTGGCGGCCATGGGCCGCTTAACACCACGCGAACCTCGCCCGGCAGTTTCACTCCACTTACCGATTTCTTGAAGGCATCCTGCGAATCGCGCGCGATAAGCGCATAACAACGCACGGACTCACCCTCGCGCACATGCCAGTCGCGCGCCAGCGCTCCGGCAGCCTTGCGTAGAGCGTCGCTCGATTTCTGCACCAGTGCGTTCGCCGCCTGCTTGGCCTTCAGATAGGCGGTCCCGGTCTCGGGCTCATCCGTCTCGGCGCCCGTCTGCTTCATGCGCAATTCGAATTGCACCAGACCCTCGAGCCGCTCCAGCGCGTCCAGGTAGTCGTCCGAGTGGTCCTCCAAAAAGTCGTGCAGTTCCTCTTCGTCGCCGACCAGGGTCACAAAGCGAAATGGGATCACCGTAGCCTGGGCAAATATCTTCTGCACCGTGTCCTGGAAACTCAACGCGTCTGCGCGTATCTCCTCGGATGTCTTGGGAGCCGCGTCCAACTCGGAGTAGAAACAGGTCAATCCGCTTTCTTCGAGCGTTTGCAGTTCCGCACCGCGCACAGCCACATCCGGCGGCACAACGTTGGTATCCGAGCTGACGATACAGTAAGGCAGTAAAGGCATGGCTTTCTCTTTCGCGCTCATATCGGCGCAGGAAATTTCCGCGACTATGCGCGGTTACGGCGTTTACGAACCTTGCTTCTCAGGCAATGCGCGCGTCATCTTCTGTTGTGCCGTTTCTATCGATTTCAAAATAACATTCAATCCAACCTACACCAAGTCGACTCCTGCCAGCGAAATCACCAAGCTGCCGTGGACCACCACGCCGGAGTTCAACACGTGATCGAGGATGTCGAGCAGCGACACCTCTTCATCACTCGGATAGGCCACCATACTCCTTTGTGACCGTACATGGCAGCTGATCCGGAATTTGCGGTACTTGGCGGGACCGCGCCACACGAGGGATCAGTCGCCCGTCAGCAGCGCCTCTTCTTTCTCGATCTCTTCCTTCGTGAGCTTGTCGCGATAGATATGACCGCCCACCCAGTTTTGCAGATTCTCCATGTACGTGTAGATGACCGGCGTGATGTACAGCGTGATCAGTTGCGAGAACATCAGCCCGCCCACCACTGCGAGCCCCAACGGACGCCGCGATTCGGCTCCCGCTCCAAGTCCCATGGCGATTGGCAACGTACCCATCAAGGCGGCCATCGTCGTCATCATGATGGGACGGAAACGAACCAGGCATCCTAGGTAGATCGCTTCTTCCGGAGTCTTGCCGTGCTCACGCTGAGCTTCCAGAGCGAAATCGATCATCATGATGGCGTTCTTCTTCACGATGCCGATGAGCATGATGATGCCGACGAACGCATACAGGTTCAAATCAAGATGGAACAGTTGCAGCGTCAGCAGCGCGCCAAATCCGGCCGACGGTAGTCCCGAAAGAATCGTGATGGGGTGGATAAAGCTTTCGTACAACACACCTAGAACGATGTAGATCACCAGAATAGAGAGCACCAGCAACCATCCCAATCCTTTTAGCGAGGACTGGAACGCTTGCGCAGTACCTTGGAACGTAGCCGTGATGGAGGCCGGAAGTGTTTGCCGCCCCAATTCTTGCACGCGATTTACTGCGTCGCCAAGCGCGACACCCGGCGCCGGATTAAAGGAGATGGTCACCGCCGGAAGCTGACCTTGGTGATTGACCGTCAGCGGTCCCACCGAGCGCCGCAAGGTAGCGACGGTGCTCAGCGGAACGAGTTGCGATCCGCCCGGTGCGATTTGCGTGGACGTCGTCACAGTCGACGGACTGCTGGGATTCACCGCCGTCGCGCCGCTGCTGCTGGAACTGCTCGCCGGAGGAGTCGCTCGAATGTACAGCCGCGAAAGCGCGTCCGGATCAAGTTGGAATTCCGGCTTCACTTCGACGATGACACGATAGGCGTTGTTCGGCTGGTAGATGGTCGTTACCTGTTGCTGTCCGAAAGCCGAGCCCAGCGTGCTCTGTATCTGCTGCGGCGAAATGCCAAGACGCGACGCCTTGTCGCGGTCCATATCCACATTCAGCTGCGGGTTCTTCAATTGCAGATCGCTGGTCACATCCTGCAATTGCGGAAGCTGTTGCAGCTTCGTCATCAGCTCCTGCGAAACGCGGTACAACTCCTGCGTGTCCGGCCCTTGCAATGTGTATTGATATTGACTCTTACTCGAGCGTCCGCCGATCTGGATGGCCTGCGGTTCCTGCGCATATACCGTGATGCCCGGCAATTTAGCGAAGTCCTTTCGCAACTGCTGCACCAGGTCGTGCGCAGACACGCGCTCGTTGCGCGGTTTCAGGCGCATGAAGAGGCGTCCGGTATTGCCGCCGCCACCGCCTATCGCCGACATGAAGCCTTCCACATTCTTGTTCGTCGCCAGTACCGCCGCCGCCGTCTGCTGATGACGCATCATGTCCGCGAAAGAGATGCCCTGCGCTGCTTCCGTCGGAGCAAATATCTGTCCCGTATCTTCCGTCGGCAGGAAGCCTTTTGGTGTGACTATGAACATATAAATGGTTGCGCCCAACACGACGAACGAGACCATCAGCGTCACAAAGCGGAAGCGGATCGCGATCTGCAACGTGACATCGTAACCATGCAGCAGTTTGTCGAATCCGCGCTCGAAGAACATGTACAGCTTGCCGTGCTTCTGTTCTGCGTGCGACTTCAGGAAGCGGCTCGCCAGCATCGGCGTCAGCGTCAGTGACACCAAACCTGACACCAGAATCGCCGTCATGATCGTGACTGCAAATTCATGCAGCAGGCGTCCAACCAATCCGCCCATGAACATAACGGGGATGAAGACCGCAGCCAGCGAGATCGTCATGGAGAGAATCGTGAATCCGATCTCTCGCGAACCCTTCAGCGCAGCTTCCAGCGGGCCTTCGCCCATTTCCATGTGGCGCACGATGTTCTCGAGCATCACGATGGCGTCGTCCACCACGAATCCTACTGACAGCGTCAATGCCATCAGCGACAGATTGTCCAAACTGTAGCCCAACAGGTACATCACTGCGAACGTGCCCACGATGGACATCGGCAAGGCCATCGACGGAATGATCGTCGCCGACAGGTTTCGCAGGAAGAGGAAGATCACCATGATGACCAGGCCGATGGTCAACATCAGCGTGAACTTCACGTCGCCCACCGATTCACGGATCGAGTCGGAGCGGTCGTACAAGATGCTGAGATTCACTGCCGCCGGAATCTGCTGACGGAACGCAGGCATCAGGGCCTTGATGCTATCTACGACTTCAACCGTATTCGTGCCCGGCTGGCGTTGGATCGCCAGAACAATAGCGCGCTCGCCCTTGCCGTTCGTATAGTACCAACTCGCGTTCTTGTCGTTTTCAACGCTGTCAATAATGTTGCCGAGCTCGCCCAGCCGCACGGGGCTTCCATTGCGATAGCTGATGATCAGCGGAACGTAATCCTTCGCCGTCAGTAGCTGGCCGTTCGACTGGATGGTGAACGCCTGGTAGTTGCCCCACAGCGTGCCTGTCGCCTGGTTGACGTTGCCCTTCTGTATTCCGGAAACTACTTCGTCGATTCCGATCTGGCGCGCCGCTAGAAGTTGCGGATCGAGATCAGCGTGTACCGCGTACTTCTGCGCACCAAAGACAGAGACCTGCGCTACGCCATTCACCATGGAGATGCGCTGCGCCATCGTCGTCTCGGCATATTCATCCACATCCGAAAGACGCATCGTCTGCGAACTCAATACCAGGTAAAGGATCGGCTGGTCGGCCGGGTTCACCTTCTGGAACGAGGGCGGTGCCGGCATGTTCTGAGGAAGGTCGCGATTCGATTTCGAGATCATCGACTGCACGTCCTGTGCAGCCGCGTCGATATTTCGGTCCAGCGAGAATTGCAGCGTGATGCTCGTCGAGCCCAGCGAATTCGACGAAGTCATCGAATCAACGCCGGCGATGGTGGAGAACTGCTTTTCCAGCGGCATCGCGACTGCCGTCGACATCGTCTCCGGGCTGGCGCCCGGCAAGTTCGCGTTCACGGTGATCGTCGGGAAATCGACGTTCGGCAGATCGCTTACAGGCAACAACCGGTAGCCCACCACTCCAAATAGCAGAATGGCCACCATGATCAAGGTGGTCATCACAGGACGCTTAATAAATAGTTCAGCAATATTCATGAATTAGACTTCCAACTTACGGGACCAGCTAGTCTTTCGACCCAAGACAATGCGTCACTCGGGAACTAAGTTCTTGATTCGCACTTCCCCGATTCGCAATCTCTTATTTCTTCGCGTCCTGCTGCGGCTTTGCCGCTCCGGCATTCTGCTGCTGCTGACTGCTCGGCGCCTTGATCTCGATTTTCGCTCCCGGCACCAGTCGCGATTGTCCGTCCACTACGACCACTTCGCCCGGATTGACGCCGGACTTGACCACCAGAGTATTTCCGTATTGCGTGCCGATGGTCACCGTACGCGATTCCACCGTCTTGTCGCCCTTAACAACGAATAGATAAGTTCCCTGCTGTCCTGCCTGCACCGATTGCGACGGAACCACTATGGCATTCGCTTGTGTCGTCAGCCGCATGTTCAAGTTCACGAACTGCCCCGGCCAGAGCCTGCGGTCGGTGTTCGGGAACTGCGCTTTCATCGAGATGGTGCCGGTCGCCGGGTCCACCGCATTGTTCACAAATTCCAACTTGCCCATCGCCGGGGGAACGCTGGGGTCGCTGAACGAAGCTTGTACCTTCATCGCACCCGAGCCCATGTACTTTTTCACGTCCGCAAGGTGGCGTTCTGGGATTGCGAAGGTGGCATAGATAGGCTCGACCTGGTTAATGACCACCAGCGGCAGGTCGTTGGCTTTCGCCAGATTCCCTGCCTTGATCAATACGTCGCCCGTACGTCCATCAATAGACGAATAGATCTTCGTGTATTGCAGGTTCACCTTTGACGCTTCTACCGCGGCCTTGTCAGCTTCCAACACGCCTTCGAACTGGTCGGCCGAGCTCTGCATCTGGTCAAACTGTTCGCGCGCAACTACGCCTTCTTTGAAGAGCGCCGAGTAACGTTTTGCCTGCACAGCGGCATTCGCCGCCGCCGACATATCCTTTGCCAGTTGACCCTTCGCTTTGCCCAAGTCGGCCTGGAAGCTGCGCGGATCCAGCGTGAACAGCAATTGCCCTTTTTTCACGTCCTGGCCCTGCGTGAAATGCACCGTCATCACCTGTGCGGTCACCATCGACTTCACTTGCACGTTGGAGTACGGCTCCACGTTGCCAATGGCCATCAGTTGCACCGGGACGTCCTGCTGCATAACGTCGGCCACCATCACCGGGATCACCGGCGCTGCCATTGCGGCCTTCGTCTCCTTCTTGCATCCCGCAAGAACGAACGCCATGACTACCAGGACCACTACTATGCCCTTCATGATGTTTGGGCAAATTCGATTTAAAGATTGCGAGCTCATCGTTCAGTTTTCCTTAACTGCTTCTTCGGAGCCTCGGCCCCGAGCGCGATCTTGTCCTTCTCTTGCTCCTCGTCAACAAACTGCGTGGCAGCCATGCCGTCCAGCCATATCGTCGTTACAACTTCACTTACTTGCACCGGATCGTAATCGTTCAATTTGCATCCGCCGAACAGGTCCTGGATCATCGAGTGATAAACCACCATTCCCAGGAATCCTCGCGCTGCCAATACAGGGTCTATCGCGCGGAATGAGCCTTCCGAGACTTTCTGCCTTATATAGTCGGCTATCAGCTCGTAATACTCTGTGACGTAAACCTTAAAGAAGCGTGACGACAGCGTGTGATTTTCCAAGGCGCTAAAGAGCAGCAACCGGCTGAGCGAGGGATCGTCTATCCGACGGCGCAGGATATGTTGCACCAGTTTCTGGAAAGTCTCTCGCGGCGTGCCTCCTGCTTCCAGAATCTCCCTCATGCGGTTTTTCGTGCCGCCGAGCCTGATCTTTTGCTCGATGATCGCCCAGTACAAGTCCTCTTTCGACGGAAAGTGCCGAAAGATGATGGCTTCGTTCACCCGCGCCTGTTGCGCAATCTCGCGCGTTGTGGTGCCCTCGTAGCCTTGCCCGGCAAAGAGGTCGGTCGCCACCTCGATGATCTGCTGGCGACGGTCTTCTGCCGAGAATCTATGTTGTTGCTGGATTGTTCCCATATGAGTAAGTAGTTACTTACATTATATAGATGCAAGGCTAAACGCAAGGCGCGTGAACGTCTTGGATTCATTCACCTTAGACAGACGGTTCAGGTCGCAAAAAGACATCAACTTTCTTTGGGAATCTCGAATCTAAAAAATGTGCTGGAACCTCATATCATCATTGTCGGCGGCGGGTTTGCCGGGCTGTATGCAGCCAAGGGTTTGGGCAATTGGCCTTGCAAGGTCACCATCGTTGACCGGAAAAATCACCATACATTCCAGCCTCTGCTTTACCAGGTAGCCAGCGCGGGACTTTCGCCCGGGGAGATAGCCGTTCCTATTCGCGAGATCATGCGTCACTACTCGAATACCGAGGTTCTGCTGGCCGAAGTGACCGGATTCGACCTTGAGCAGCGGCGGGTGAAGCTGGGGCCAGATTCCCTGCCGTACGACTACCTCATCGTCGCCGCTGGGGCGACGCACACATACTTCGGACACGATGAGTGGGAGCCCTTTGCTCCCGGGTTGAAGACCGTGGAAGATGCGACCGAGATACGGCGTCGCGTTCTGCTGGCGTTCGAAATCGCCGAGCGCAAGGCTCGCTTGGAAAATAAGCACGAGCCTTTAACCTTCGTCATCGTGGGCGGCGGACCGACAGGCGTGGAACTGGCGGGAGCCTTGGCCGAGATTGCGCAACGCACCATCGCCAAAGATTTCCGCACAGTGGACACGCGCGGCACGCGAATCCTGCTGGTCGAGGCCGGGCCACGCATCCTTAGTGCATATCCGGAAGACCTATCGGCCAGCGCCGTGAAGCAACTGCAACATCTTGGCGTAGAGGTAATGACCGGAGTTCCTGTCACCGACATCGGCGCCGACTACGTTCGCGTTGGCGACCAAAGGATTGCCTCGTCTGTAACGCTTTGGGGCGCGGGCGTGTTGGCCTCGTCGCTGGGGAAGAAGCTGGTCGAGGCCGCGAATCTGTCGTCGGCGAATGCGGGACCAGTGCCATCGCCAGGCAGCAACTCTCCGGTTGCGGCTGTCGATCGCGCTGGGCGCGTGCTGGTGAATTCCGACCTGACGTTGCCGGGACATCCGGAGGTGTTCATCTGCGGCGACCTGGCGTTGTTGAAGAATACGGATGGCAAGCCAATTCCCGGCATCGCGCCAGCGGCCATACAGATGGGTCAATATGCGGCGCGCACCATCCTGGAAGAACGCATCGGTCACGCGCGCAAGCCGTTCCACTACCGCGATAAGGGTTCGCTGGCGACCATCGGACGCAAGGCTGCAGTGGGAACCATCGGCAAGGCGCACCTTACCGGATTGATCGCGTGGCTCGCGTGGCTCTTCATACACATCTTCTATCTCATCGGATTCCGCAACCGCATTGCGGTGCTGTCGGATTGGGCGTGGGCGTACTTCACTTACAAGCGCGGTGCACGACTGATCACCGGAAACTCGGCCACAGTCGCGCCGCAGGCAACCCCCGGAAAGATGCACGAACTCAATCCCGAAGATGCGCCGCCTTCGCGTAAAGTATCGTAATGAGCGAAGCGCATCTGGAAGAACGTCTGCATGATCCCGCGCGCGACCTGGTGCTGGTGGATATGGATGGCACGCTTGCGGACGTGACGCATCGACTGCATTACATCAAGAGCGCGAAGAAGGACTGGAAGCGCTTCTTCCAGTGCATGCACGAAGACCCGCCTAATCAAGTGGTGATGGAGTGGGTGCGCAACCTGGCGCCGGAATACCGTGTGGTCATCGTGACCGGGCGTCCGGACCTATATCGGCAGCAGACGATTGACTGGCTGGCGCGGCACGATGTCTGCTACGACGCGATACTGATGCGGCGTGAGGGCGACCATCGTCCCGATTATGTGGTGAAGAAGGAGGTGCTGGGCTCGGTGGACCGGGAGCGGGTGGCGTTCGTCATCGACGACCGCCCCAACGTCTGCGACATGTGGCGGGAGTGCGGACTGAGGACGATACAGGTGTCGGCGGGGGAATCGTATTAATTTTTTGTGTGAAGGGTAGATTCGCAAGTTATTGGAAACAGGTGCGTTACCGGAATGGCGGCTGTAAAATATTGAGGACAGGCTAGTTACACGTAAAGTATTGATGACAGGGCGATTAGGCCCTGTTCTTTGTGTTTTTGGGAGACTGGAAATGCGGGATAGATGCGTTTGGGAGGCGGATAGATCCGTTTGCGAGCGGGTTGAGATAAATCGGTTAGAGGCCGGATAGTTCTTCGTAATATTTTTTGGCTCGTGGATAAGTGCGGTTAGGCTCTGTTTGGTTCTTCGATAGAACGGGTGGTTTGGTAAAAAACTGGCTGAATCGATGTAAAAAAACGCTTCCGAGACGGGTAGAAACTGCAATAAGACGCGTTGTTATGAAGAAAGCTGACTGAGGAGATGGTTGGAGAATCTTGAGGGGGTGGGCGAAGTTTGGAGTGGGTCAGGATTGGGGGTTTAGGGGATGAGGGGAAAATCTAGAGTAGAGGAGATCCCCGCTCAAGCCAAAGGAACACTTCCGTTGGCTTGAGCGGGGCGAGAATACTGCTGGGCAGAGTGTTCCTGCTGCGCGTTCGCGCTTTCTTGCCGTCCACTCCGATTCGATCTCAACACATCCTGCCTCGCCGTTTGCGTAATGGCGGAAACTGCTCCGCGCACTCGTCCGGCGTTTCGAGCGCGACCGGATTGCGATGAATATACCTGAGTTTCTCGACGGCCGGGTGGATGGTTTCGAGTTCGGTGGAGTTATCTCAGCCGTCCCTACGGGACTTAGTTCGTAGCGGCACGGGTTCCCAGCACTTCGTGCTGGGCTAGGCTCGGAGCGTGCCTACGGCGCGCAGATCGAGGTGTCCGCGCGACACGTGGATGGGTGTAGTAATTGGATTGTGGAATCCCAGGTTAACGCCGCAAAAGCGCGGCGCGAACCTGGGGCACGCGGCAGAAAGAACAAGAGCAACACCAAGGCGAGCGTTGCTC
>JBBRZF010000067.1:0-16300 GCA_038236965.1 Terriglobales bacterium
CAAATTCTTGTCAAGCCCCTCCACGCCCCCGAAACGACCTAACCTCCTCATTCCAAACAGAAAATATTCTGTCCGTGGATGTCCAGTTGACCCCCTCCAATCTGTCATACTAGATATAGAGACAAAACAAGGGCCGCGCCTATGCCTTCAACTTTTGACTTTGCCTTTGATCCTGCTGGCAACTGGCAACTGACAACTGACAACTACCACTCACAACTGCTTTGCTATCAATAATTTGACCAGTAAAGCCATTGTTTTCAAGATTTTACGGCCACTTTCTCGCTAAAATATTAAAAACAAAGACCTTAAAAGGGAGAAAAACAGGGGGGAGGGGGTGGCCGCCTGGCGCGGCCTTTCGATTTTGACGTTTGTCTTTAATCGGCAACCGGCAACCGGCAACCGGCAACTGGCAACCGGCAACCGGCAACTGGCAACCGGCAACCGGCAACCGGCAACCGGCAACTGGGAACTGCCTCACGCAGCCCGCTTTACCGCCAATTTTCCCAACAATTTCCGCGCAGTTTGTTGCAGTTCGCCAAACTGTTTCTGATATTCCACGAACAACCGGTTCAGTTCCAGCGAGTGTTGCGGATCCAGATGCGCGCGCAGCAGCATGTCGCGCACATGCACAGGATTCGGTAACACAGCCTCTTCCTTCAGTTCGTCGAGTGCAATCGTCGGATCGTAGTGATACATGGCAAACCTCTACACCATTTGAGTTCCCCAGAGGTCATGCAGGTGCACAATTCCTTCCAGGGTTCCATCGCCGGAAACAACCGCCAGCGACGTGATCTTCTTCTGCTCCATCAGGTCCAGCGCCTGCGCGGCGAACGCGTCTGGCGCAATCGTCTTCGGGCCTGCAGTCATGCACTCACCAGCCGTCAGGTCCAACACTTCCTTGCCACGACGCTCCAGCAGTCGCCGCAAGTCGCCATCGCTCACAATGCCGACCAGTTTCCCATCCTCCACAACGGTGGTGATTCCCAGTCCTTTGCGCGACATCTCGTAGATGACGTCCATCATGCTCGTCGTCGAAGCCACTCGCGGAACCGCCTCTCCCGTGTGCATCAGCGAGGAGACGCGCGCCAACTTCATCCCCAGCTTGCCGCCAGGATGCAGATTGGCAAAGTCCTCCTCCTTGAATCCGCGCACCTCGCTCAGCGAGACCGCCAGCGCATCGCCCAGCGCCAGCATGGTCGTAGTCGAAGCCGTAGGCGCGAGTCCCAGCGAGCACGCTTCCTTATCGATAGAGCAATCCAGCGCGACCTCTGCCGCCTGCGCCAGCGACGACAGGTGCGAGCTGCGGGGATGCAACTGGTCTCCAGTAAACGTGATCAGCGGCACGCCCAGCCGCTTGACAGTAGGCAACAGCTCCAGAATCTCCGCGGTCTCCCCCGACGCCGACAGCGCCACCACCACATCCCCCCGCGCAATCATCCCCAAATCCCCATGCATAGCTTCCGCCGGATGCAGATACAACGCCGGGGTCCCCGTCGAACTCAACGTCGCCGCAATCTTGCGCGCGATCAGTCCGCTCTTGCCCATACCTGTAACAACCACCCGGCCAGCGCAGCAATTCAGCAAGCCCAGCGCGCGCGTGAAATCGGCAGCCATAGCTCCACCGATTCGATCCGCCAGACGGCGCAACGCCTCAGCCTCTATGCGAACTACGTTCTCTCCAGTATTTGGCATCGAGTGAATGGTAGCAAATTGCTGGAAAGGCGATGAATAATTAGGGATATGCCAAAGAAAAGGCGGACTCGATGTCCGCCTTTTCTGAACTTACTACTCTTCACTACTTCGCCGCCTCATGCACGGCGATTAACTGCTGCAGCGTCGCCCGCAGTTTCCCGAGGTTCAGAGCATTCGCGCCATCCGACTTGGCCTGCGCCGGATCGTCGTGTACTTCCATGAACACTCCATCCACGCCCGCAGCAACCGCCGCTCGTGACAGCACGGGGATGAACTGCGGCTGTCCGCCAGACTGCGCACCTTCTCCCGCGCTCGGCAGTTGCACGCTATGTGTCGCATCGAAGACCACCGGAGCGAACTCGCGCATGATGGCCAAAGAACGCATGTCCACTACCAGATTGTTGTATCCGAATGACGAGCCGCGTTCGGTCAGGAAGACGCGATCATTACCGCTCTCACGCACCTTGGCCACCGCGTGACGCATATCCCAGGGCGAAACAAATTGGCCCTTCTTGATGTTCACGGCCTTGCCTGAGCGCGCAGCCGCCACCAGCAGGTCTGTCTGACGGCAGAGGAATGCCGGAATCTGCAAGACGTCCGCTACTTCCGCCACGCGTTCCACGTCGTGCGCGTCATGCACATCGGTCAGCACCGGAACGCCGGCTGTCTTCGCCACCTTCGCTAATATCGCAAGACCTTCGTCGAGTCCAGGCCCGCGAAAGCTGCGGATCGACGTACGGTTCGCCTTGTCGTAGGAAGCTTTGAAGATGTAGGGAACGCCCAGCGCGCGGCAAACGCCAGAGATAGCTTCAGCCATCTTGATGGCGTGCTCTTCGCTTTCAATGACGCACGGTCCTGCTATGAGAAACAAGTCTCCGCCGCCGATGGTGATGTTGCCAACTTGGATAGTCCCGCCGTCATTCTACACGCCATTCTTTGAACGCATGGTAGCGCAGAACCGCATCCCGCAAAAGAAAAGCGGCAGCCTAAGCTGCCGCCGCAATCCAAGGATTCGTCTAAACCTTGCTCTTCTCCGGCCGCAAGAACAGGTCTTCGTCGCTCGGCCGGTCATGCACGCGTTGTTGCCGATGCTCGTAGCTCGCCTTGATGAAGCTCAGGAACAGAGGATGCGGTTCCAGTGGTTTCGACTTGAATTCCGGATGGAACTGGCAGCCGAGGAAGTACGGATGGTCGGCAAGTTCCACGATCTCCACATAGGTTCCGTCCGGCGTCGTTCCCGTGATTCTCAGGCCAGCTCCCGTCAGCAGCTCTTCGTATTCACGATTGAATTCGTAGCGGTGGCGATGGCGCTCGCTGATCTCGGTAGAGCCATACGCTGTATGCGCGTGCGAGTCGCCCTCGAGCTTGCAGGTCCATGCCCCCAGTCGCATCGTTCCGCCCAGTTCTTCCACGCCACGCAATTCGCGCAGCTTATAGATGATGCGATGCGGAGTCGCAGGATCGAACTCGCTCGAATTCGCGTCACTTAGTCCGCAGACATTGCGAGCGTATTCGATGCACGCCGTCTGCATTCCCAGACAGATACCGAAATAAGGGACTTTGTGCTCGCGCGCAAAGCGTATGCCGTTCAACATCCCGGCAATGCCGCGCTTACCGAAGCCGCCCGGAACAAGAATGCCGTCAAAGTGTTCCAGTTGTGCCTTGTAGCTATCGTCCTTCGTTTCCAGCCCCTCGGCTTCAACCCACTGTACTTCCAGTTTAAGGTTGTAGTTCAGCGCCGCGTGTACAAGCGCTTCTTTCAGAGATTTATAAGAATCCTCGTATTCCACATACTTGCCCACGATCCCGATCTTCACGGAATCTTTCGGATTGTAGGCACGCTGTACCAGGTCTTCCCATTTCTGTAGCTGCGCTTCTTTCGCGTCAATGTGCAAATACTTCAACACCAGCCTGTCCACGCCTTCGTGCGAGAACACCAGTGGACATTCGTAAATACTCGCCACGTCCTTGGCCGTGATGACCGCTTCTTCTTCCACATTGCAGAAGAGCGCGATCTTCCCCTTGATTTCCTTTGACAGGAATCGGTCTGTTCGGCAGAGCAGGATATCCGGCTGAATTCCAATCGATAGCAATTCCTTTACCGAATGCTGCGTCGGCTTGGTCTTCAACTCTCCTGCCGCTGCAATCCAAGGAACCAGCGTCACGTGTATGAAGCAGGTGTTTTCGCGTCCCAACTCCTGGCGCATCTGGCGGATGGCTTCGATGAACGGCAACGACTCGATATCGCCAACCGTGCCGCCTATTTCGACGATGGCGACATCGACATCCTGCGCCACCTTCTTCATGGCGGCCTTGATCTCGTTGGTCACGTGCGGGATCACCTGCACGGTCTTGCCCAGGTAGTCGCCGCGGCGTTCCTTGGCGATGATCTGCTCGTAGATCCGCCCGGTCGTCCAGTTGTTCTCGCGGGTCAGCTTCGCATGGGTGAAGCGCTCGTAGTGCCCGAGGTCGAGATCGGTTTCAGCGCCGTCATCCGTAACAAAGACTTCGCCATGCTGGAACGGAGACATCGTGCCCGGATCTACATTCAGGTACGGGTCAAACTTTTGTAGTGTGACTTTCAGGCCACGCGCTTCCAGAAGGCTGCCGATCGATGCTGCGGCAAGTCCCTTGCCGAGCGAAGACACAACACCACCGGTCACAAAGATGTACTTTGCCGACATTCGATCCTCTTGACTATTTTGGGGGTAGTTCGGGTGTGCTGTTTTTGGAGTGCCCAGAACGCGCTGTTTGGGCACGTGTGTGGGTAACTAAAGGGGTGCACAACCAATTATCGCAGAACTCGACGCCTGTGAAAAGTTGCACATCGGTAATTCTTGCCAAAGTCCGATGTTGCTCTTACGCTCATCACATGCGTAGCTATCCGGTCACCGATCGCACCCGCGTCCGCCGTCTCGCCGAACGCGGGAAATACGACAAGGAAACGGTTTATTCCATTCTCGACGAAGCTTTCCTCTGCCACGCGGGTTTCATCTCTGAAGGCAAGCCGGTCGTCATTCCGACTTTATACGGGCGCGACGGCGAGCGTTTGTACATCCACGGCTCCGCAGCCAGCCACATGCTGCGCACCCTGACGAAGGGAGTGGAAGTTTGTGTGACCGTCGCTTTGGTCGATGGATTGGTGCTGGCGCGCTCGGCGTTTCATATGTCAGTTAACTATCGCTCGGTCATGGTATTCGGCACGGCAATGTTGATCGAAGACCGCGAGGAGAAGAAGCGCGCGCTTACGATTTTCTCCGAACACCTTTTGCCCGGACGTTGGGCCGAGGTACGCGAGCCCAACGATAAGGAGTTGAAAGGAACTTCGGTGCTGGCGATCGATTTGAACGAAGTCTCCGCCAAGATTCGCACCGGTGGCCCTAAAGACGATGACGAGGACATGGACCGCGCGGTATGGGCCGGGATCTTTCCCATCGAGAGCCGCTACTCTGCTCCCATCCCCGACGACCTGATGCGAGCAGACATTCCGGTACCCGAGTATCTGAAGGTGCAATCGCGCACGAAGCAGAAGTAAACGAAATCGCTGTTTCAGAGCATCTGAATAGACAGGAAGACAACATGACGCGCGTTGCCAAATTGCTTGTGGTCCTGCTCCTCGCCGTCGCCTGCGCCACCGCGTGGTCGCAAGGCCTCGCCAAGCGCCTCATCCTGAAAGACGGCACTTATCAGGCGGCCACCAAGTGGGAGAAGCAGAGTGATCGGGTGCGCTACTACAGCGCCGAACGTAGCGAGTGGGAAGAGATTCCCACGTCGCTTATAGACTGGTCCGCCACCGAAAAGTGGGAAAAAGATCGCGCCGCCGGCGTGCCCATCAATCCCGAAGTGAAGGAGATGGAAGAGGAAGAAAAAGCCGACAAGGCCGCGGCCGACATTGCCTCGCCTCTTGTCGCTCCCGGTGTCCGCCTATCCAACGGCGGAGGCGTGTTTCTTCTCGAATCCTATAAAGGAAAGCCCGTCCTTACCGAAGTCGTGCAGAATGGCAGCGAGATCAACAAGCAGATGGGCAAGAACATCCTGCGTGCCGCCATCAATCCCATCTCCACCACCAAGCAGAGCATAGAGCTAAAGGGCGCGCATGCGCGCATACAATCCCACACCGACGCGCCGGAACTCTATATCGATATCGATGAAGATACGCAAGTGCAGCACCTCGAAACACAAAGTCGTTTCCGTATCGTGCGTCTCGAAGTGAAAAAAGATGTGCGCGTGTTGGGCAATCTGAAGATCGCCATTTATGGAAAGGTCAGCCAGCAGCAGAACTTCGTCGAAGCACGCGCCGAGAAATTTTCCGGAGATTGGATCAAGATAGTTCCCATGCGTCCACTCGATCCAGGCGAATACGCCATCGTGGAAATGCTAGGACCTAAAGAGATGAACCTTTACGTATGGGATTTCGGAGTGAATCCGAATGCTCCTGAGAATCCTGGTTCGTGGAAGCCCGAACCCGTGAAGCAGAATGACGGCGACTACGCCTCGCCCGTGCTCAAGCCGGGCATCAAGAAGAAATAATCGCGAAGAATCCAATCACAATGTTCGAAGGTTGGATTTGAGAAACCCAGACACGGGTAGAAACTTAGTGCCCCAGGTTCGCGCGCATTTTCTGCGCTAACCTGGGACTACGAAGCCTCGGCTTACATCTTTACCGATTTCACCTGGATGGTATCGCCCTTCAATTCTCCACTCACGTTGACCCGTATGTGGTCTTTCTTGTCGCTCGCTTCCAGCAGCTTCATTGCTTCCTTGTTACCGTTTTCGTCCAGCTTCAGATACTGACCATCCTTGGTCAAAATGCCGAAGCCACTCTTCGCGCATTGCATGGCGCAGGAACGCGTGTGGGCATCCGGATCGGCTTTCACTTTGGCCGCACACTTTGTGTCGACCAATGAAACATTGCTCCAGTCTTCCGCCGCACAGAGCAGAGGCAGGGTCATGGCGAATACGGTCAGCAGAATCATTTTTTTCATGTTTGTACTCCTTGTGAAGTTGTTGGTAGCCGAGTGCCACGCACAGGATTCATGCAGCTTGAGAGGTTTCGGTTGCTTTCTTTACTGGTGCTCCGGCAGCGATTCGCATGTCCACAGATTGGCGTACTTCGGAAATTTTGGCCAACGCGAACGCTCCCAGAGAAATTTCGATATCGCGTACAGCGATATCAAAATACATGCCTTGCGTGACCAGGTTGGCAGCGATTCCCCACAGCCAGATCATCACCAGGTAGGCAGCGTAACGCGTGTAGCGAGTGAATACCAGCACACCTGCCAAGATTTCTATGATGCCGACCAGGTGCATGAAGCCGGTCGGAGAAACGTGCAGCAACTTCGGCGCCAGCGGATTCAGGTACATCTCCCAATTCGTCAACAGGTTGAAATACTTGTCCAGCCCGGCCAGGATCGGCGCCAACCCTAATCCTATGCGCAGCGTCCACCAGGCTTGATTCAATCGGGTATCGATGTTCATGGTTGCCCCCTGCCTAATTGAGAGCCAAGCGGCCATTTGGTTACAGCAAATCACTTGTAACCGATTCCAGCCCCAACTGCTCCAATGATTAGAAACGGTTTCCCGCCCTGACGAGCGGCGATTCCAGTGCCGGTGAAAATTTTGGCACGACGATGTAGGGGGAGATCCCGATGAGCACTTTGCCCGTGCTGGAACAAGCCAGGCTCGAAGGCTGGTCCGACGAAGAGATCGTGCGCCGGGTCATCGCCGGGGAACTGCCGCTCTTCGAAATACTGATGCGCCGACACAACCAGCGCGTCTACCGCGCCGTGCGCAGCATCCTTCGCGAGGACTCCGACGCAGAGGACGTCATGCAGGAAGCCTACGTCAGCGCATATCAACACCTCGCGCAATTCGAGGGCAGGGCAAAATTTTCGACCTGGCTCACTCGCATCGCTGTGAATGAGGCGCTGAAACGGCTCAGCGCTCGCGGAAGACTCGATCCCCTCGACGATGAGCATTTCGAAGGAGAAGATGTGAACATCCCGGCCTGGCAGACCAACCCGGAGACTCCGGAAGCTAACGCGTCACGCACGGAGGTTAACGCGCTCCTTGAAGAAGCCATCATCGCGCTTCCCCAGAAATATCGCGCCGTCATCGTGCTGCGCAATGTGGAAGAAATGGATACAGCCGAAACCGCCGAAGCTCTCTCTCTCTCCGAATCCAATGTGAAGGTGAGACTCCATCGCGCTCACGAACTACTACGTCATGAACTGTTCGCGCGCGCCGGAGCAGCCAGCGCATCCGCTTTCGGATTCCATGCCGTCCGCTGCGATAGGGTCGTCAAGCACGTCTTCGAAAAAATAAACAGGACCACTGTCAGGTAGTCCCACGTTTGTTCGGGTGCCCGGGTTTGCCGAGACTGTCCGCCTTTGAAACTGCGGAAACCTGAAATCTTCCCTACGGAGAACGCAGTGCTTTGCGCTCTGGACAAATTCAGAAGACTCGTTATCCTGTCATCGACCGAAATGTTGAAATTATCCGCCTTCCTCTTTGCATTTTTCCTGTTTGCCTCCTCGGCCTTCGCCCAAGCCGCGCCCGCAGAGCGTTTCACCATGCAGCGCATCTCTTTTAAGGGCGCGCGTCTGTATACCGACGACCAACTCTTGAAGGCGCTCGGCATGAAAAACGGGGGAAGTTATACACAGCAGGAGCTGCAGGATTCGGCGAACAAACTCAGCCAAAGCGGAATGTTCGCGCAAGTCAGCTACCGATTCGGAGCGACCTTCGGGGAATACAACCTCATCGACAATCCCAAGCTGCTGGTTGTTCGCTTTGAGAATTTTGTCTGGATGCCGGAAGTGCAACTCATCGCCAGTCTCAAAAAGCGTATGCCATTCTTCACCGGAGAGTTGCCGGCAGAAGGCACTCTGGCAGACGACGTTCGCAAAGAGATGCAGGCCATACTCGCAGAACAAGGGGTGAGGGCAATGGTCCAGAATCTGCCGGTCGAGCGCTCCGACCGCCCTGCCGAGATGGCCTACACCGTTCTTGAGCAAAAGGGTTCATGGGCGCAAAGGTCCGCGCCTATCCCACGTTCGATGAAGCAGCCAACACCGTCAGCTTCAACATCGAAATGGTCGCCGGGCGTCTCTATCAACTCTCTACTCTGGATCTGCAAGGACTGGAGACCGACCAGAAGAAGAGACTCTCAAGCATCTGGAAGCTGAATGTCGGAGATGTTTACGATCCAAGCTATGCCGCGACGTTCATCGAGAAGAATCTTTCCAGGCTGGCATTCCTCAACGGTTACTCGCTTTCATGGAACGAGAAGGTGAACGACGAAGCCAGCACCGTCGAACTGGCGGTTTTCTTCCGCAAGCCCGGCGCTTCCAGAACGCAATAGCACTCGCATCTGCGGCAGCGGGACTTCACCCAATCTGCCCGTTGGTGGAATCTCTGCGGCTGACGATGAACCAATGCGTCGCCGCTACTGCGTTAAATCGGCCGATATGCGAAAAACAGCTGCAGAAAAAGTGTCTCCGGTGTCGTATTTTTCGCTGTTTTGGTGCAATTTTCATGAAGAGAGCTGAGCAAAAGGGCATACACGGCGAATCCGCGTTTCAGCGAGGTGTGCATCCTCTGCGCTCCACGTTGTCCTTTGCTCTAGCGGCGGCTACGGATTGCCATTGCATATTGCTGGGTGCGTCTGCTCCGCCACATGCGAGTGGATTCACGTGGTCGATGACGTAACCGGGACAGGCTCCGCTAGATTTGTAAGTCGATGGGCAAGGCTGTTGATGCTTGAAAGCATCTTTCGCGGCTGCACTCCTTTTTCGTCCGTGACTGTTCCCGGTCGAAGAGAAGGTCGAGCGTCGAGTGGAATGCGTGGTGTGCGAATAGGACCTTGTGACGCGAGGATGTGAACGGTAGGTTCGTGAATAGGTTCTCGGAGAAGATGTGCGCGTTGAATAAACGTGCGGACTGTAAGTGGAATGCGAACGGTAAGTGGATCGGGAGTGGCCTCCGCTGCTTCGGTAGGAGCTCTTTGCAGCGGCGACCCCGCACAAGAGGATGAGACACGCGGCGAAGGAGAGGATGCGCTTAACCATTCGAGAGCTTAGTCTCTGTTCGGATGAGAAGGTTGTCAACATGGGAATGGACGAGGTGGGGAAGTTGTGGAGGCGATGGAATATCAGGAGATGATTCGACGGGGCGGGGAGGGCTCGTTGGGGGAAAGGCTTTCCTGAGTGAGGAGTTTCTTTCACCACGAAGACACGAAGACGATCAAAATCTTAGGGATGGAAGAGCTGCGATTGGGAGATGAGGGGCAGCGAGGTTCGTCCGTTTTTAGTAGAATCGCAGCTTGCACATCTAGAGGTGAAATGGCGAATCGATACGGGCAAGCAGCGCTTCTCGCAGCACAGCCATCCAAGCAGGCCGATCCGGAAACGCGGTGGCAGAGCGCGATGGAAAAGATGTATCCCACCAGTCCGGCGGCTCGTGAGAAGGGCGGTCCTCGCGGAGCTTTCCTTGGACTGTGTGAAGAGGGCTTGATAAAAGGGATTCCTGCAGGTCGGTATTCGGCTTCGAAGGAAAGCAAAGCTTATGCTGTGAGTGCCGTCGCACTTTTGGCCGAAGGCAGCCAACGCTGGTCTGTAACCACATTGTGGCAAGCTGTCACCGACGACGCGGAAAAGAAGCACAGCTCGCAGATAGACATCGTTCTTGCGCTCTGGAACAACGGCCTCATCGTGACCGAGTAGGGATGTTTCGAACCAAGCAGGGATGTTGAGGATTCCGTTTGCGATGGGCGCGAAGAATCTCTAGGTGAGCAGGCCTTGTTGCGCTACGGAGATGTTGTCGCGGGTGGTGTTCTTGACCATGTACATCATCTCGTCGGCCTGGCGGATGATCTCGTGCGCGGTCTTGGCGTCTTCCGGATAGGTAGCAACTCCCATCGAGGCACGCACATTCAGCGAGAGATCGTCGCTCATCACGAACTGTGCTGCGCGGAAGACATCCTGCAAACGACGCGCTACCACCAGCGCGGATTCCTTGCTGGTTTGCGGCAGCAGCACCACGAACTCGTCTCCACCATAGCGGAAGGCGTAATCGATCAAGCGCAGATTCGACTTGATGGCGTAACCGATCTCGTTAAGCAACTTGCTGCCCACTAGATGGCCGTGCGTGTCGTTCACCTGCTTGAAGTGGTCGAGGTCGAGAAAGAGCACGGAGAACTCGTAGCCGAAACGCGCCGAGCGATAGACCTCGGCTTCCAGCGTCTTGTAGAGATGACGCGCGTTATAGAGTCCGGTGCAATCGTCGGTGATGGTGAGTTCCTGTATCTTTTCTACGGCGCGCGCGTTATCGATGGCGATGGCAGCGTAGTCGGCGAGTGCCTGCAGGAGCAGGAGTTCGTTCTCGTCGAATCCGGCCATGTCCACGTTGATGAGTTGAATGACGCCCAGTACGCGATGTTTCGAGGTGAGAGGAATGGAGATGATGGAGCGCGTCTTCCACTTCGTCATCTCGTCGATGCGCTTCGCAAAGCGCGGGTCGTTGTAGACGTCAGGCACGATGAGCGGCTCTCCATGTTTTGCCACCCATCCGGCGATTCCTTCGCCAACTTTCAGCCGCACTGATTTCAGAGAGTCGGAAGCGTCGCCTACGGCAATCGCGAAATACAGTTCATCCCGCTCTTCGTCCACCATCAACAATGACCATGTGTCCGGACGAAAATAGGCTGCCATCTTTTCCATGATGGTTTGCAGGATGGAGTCGAGATTGAGCGACGACGTGAGCGCCTTGGCTACGTCGTGAAATATCCCGAGTTCCTGCAACTGCCGAGGATTGGCTGCAGCCTCATTCATGAGTGTTTCCGAAGCGAAGGACATCGTTACCTAGAGGGTACAGTAGCGATTGCGCGTATTATAGGGCCGGGGTTCCTGCTAGAGCAATAATCCTTAGTGCCTCGATACTGAAAGGTTACTAAAGGCCAGTTACTGGTAAACCCCTGAAAATGTTAAGGGTTGCGGGTATTTGTTTGACTTGGATTAACTCAAATCCTATGATGCCGAATAGATTCATTCCGAACTAAATTATTTGTGATCGGGCTGCTTGTAACTGAAACGGTCTGGGGTTGGTGTGTAGTGGGTACATTTGGCGAAAAGCTGCGGCGCGAACGAGAGATGCGCGCTGTGACACTGGAAGAGATCGCCGAGGCGACGAAGATCGGAACGCGCTCACTGAAAGCGCTGGAAGATGAACACTTCGAAATATTGCCCGGGGGAATCTTCAATAAAGGATTTGTTCGCGCTTACGCCAAGTATCTGGGCATCGACCAGGAACAAGCGGTCAACGATTACCTTGTCGCCGCTGGCGAAGCTCAACCCGAGTGGGCAAACTCCAAAGAGATCGAACAGATCGCATCGCAGGCCGATGTGGCACGGCAGCGCAAAGAAGCGTTGTTGGCCGCTTCGGGCCAACAGACCGGCGGTAAATGGATCGTTTGGGCAGCCCTGGTTCTGCTCCTCGCTTCCGGAGCAGGCGGGTGGAAATATTACGAGCAATGGAAGGCTCGTCGTATCGAGACGGCGACTCTAGAGTCCAAGCGTGTTCAACCGCCTCCGGTGCCCGTAGCAGCAACTCCGGTTGCGGAGAAAATTCCCGACGCGAACACGATCCTGATCCCCTCGGACGCAAAAGATACGACTGGGACTATCACTCCCTCCGCCACCGCGCCAGATTCCGCAGTTCCCGATAAACCGGCACAGGGCAATGCGGACGCAAGCGCGCCCGCAGCAGAGTTCAAGGTTCAGGTTCACGCGGCAGAAAGATTATGGGTAAGCGTGACATCGGATGGCCACGTCGTGCAAAAAGGAATGCTGTCCGCTGACGAAGTACGCACCTTCGCCGCGAAATCGAAACTGGTTCTGGTTTCCGGCAAGCCCGGTGCCGTGGATATCCAGTGGAATGGGCAGAAACAAACTCTTCCCACGGTGAGCACCAGCTCACAGATACTGACCTTCACTGCCGACGGGATGCAGCGCTAGCGCTAAGTCGGTGCAAAGTATCGCAATTCGAGCCCGAAATGTAGCCATTCAGGGTGAATGGGTTTGATTTGAATCCCGCACAACTGTAAAATTTATTGTTTAGCACACGACCGCATTGGCTTGGCTTCGCTGTCTTTCCAGCCCGGACGTCCTGAGCAAAAGTAAGCTGTAGGAGGAATTGCTTTGTCCCGAAATCGTTTTCTATTTACGTCCGAATCCGTGACCGAAGGTCACCCGGACAAGATCGCCGACCAGATCTCCGACGCGATCCTTGATGCCTGCATGGAGCAGGACCCTTATAGCCGCGTGGCTTGTGAAACCTTGACGGCAACCGGCCTGGTTGTTATCGCTGGCGAGATCACCACCAAGGCCTATGTCGATTTCCAGACGCTGGTGCGCGGCACGATAAGCGCCATCGGTTACGACAACGCTCTCTACGGCTTCGATTCCAACACTTGCGCGGTCATCTCCTCGATCAATAAGCAGTCGGGCGATATCGCGATGGGCGTGGATACCGGCGGAGCTGGCGATCAGGGCATGATGTTCGGTTATGCCTGCAACGACACGGAAGAACTGATGCCGATGCCGATCGCGCTGGCTCACAAACTGACGATGAAGCTGACGGAAGTCCGCAAGAAGGGCCTGTTGCCGTATCTGCGTCCCGACGGCAAATCGCAGGTCACGGTGGAATACGACGAGAACTACAAGCCTATCCGCGTTGATGCGGTGGTCATCTCGTCGCAGCACGCCGAAACGATCTCCAACGAGGAGCTTCGCGCCGACATCCTGAAGCATGTGATTCAGGCGGTTGTTCCGGCGGAAATGCTCGATGCAGATACCAAGTACCATATCAATCCGACCGGACGTTTCGTTATCGGCGGACCTATGGGCGACACCGGGTTGACCGGGCGCAAGATCATCGTCGATACCTACGGCGGTCTTGGACGTCACGGCGGCGGTGCATTCTCGGGCAAGGATCCGACGAAGGTCGATCGTTCGGCTGCTTACGTGGCGCGCTACATCGCAAAAAATATCGTGGCTGCCGGCCTGGCCGACCGTTGCGAAGTTCAGCTTGCTTATGCCATCGGCGTTGCCGAGCCTGTAAGCGTGCTGGTGGAGACGTTTGGCACCGGAAAAATCTCCAGCGAAAAGCTGCAGGAACTGGTCCGCGCCAACTTCTCACTCACTCCCAAGGGCATCATCGAGTCACTGAACCTGCGTCGTCCGATCTATAAGAAGACGGCCGCGTATGGTCACTTTGGCCGCAGCGATAAGGACTTCACCTGGGAAGCGACCGACAAGGCTGCTGCCTTGCGCGAGCAAGCGGGCATCGCCAAGCAGGTTGAGGCAGCAAAGAAATAGTGGTTACAATCTCGACTTAAGTCTGGGTGGAGCCGAGGGCTCCACCCAAGCTTTGTAAAAGCTCTTCACTTTGTAAGAGCTCTTCGGCAGGATGCCGGAAGATCAAAATTTCACAACCGCAGTGGCCGGGCTGATTGCTCCCATTGCAGAAAGTGCGACTCCTGACAGGGATTCGCAACGCAGGCTTCTAATGGCTACCACTCAAACGAACGTCGCTTCCGATATCAAGGACATTGCCCTGGCGGATATGGGGAAGAAGCGCATTGATTGGGCAAATCAATCGATGCGAGTGCTGCAGATCATCCGCAAGGAATTCATCAAGGATCGGCCGCTGAAGGGCATACGCATCTCGGCCTGCCTGCACGTCACGGCGGAAACGGCGAACCTGCTGATCACCTTGCGTGATGGCGGCGCAGATGTTGCGATTTGCGCATCCAACCCGCTCTCCACACAGGACGACGTGGCTGCCTCGCTGGTGCGTGACTACGGTATCCCGGTCTTCGCCATCAAGGGCGAGGACAACGATACCTACTACAAGCACATCATGTCTGCGCTCGACCACAAGCCGCAGATCACGATGGACGATGGCGCTGACCTCGTCTCCATTGCGCTGACCAAGCGTACGGATGTGATCGACGGCATCTTCGCCGGCACGGAAGAGACCACCACCGGCGTCATTCGCCTGCGCGCGATGGCGAAGGACGGAGTGTTGAAGTATCCCATCGTGGCGGTGAACGATGCCGACACCAAGCACATGTTCGATAACCGCTACGGCACGGGCCAGTCCACCATAGACGGCATTGTGCGCGCGACGAACTTCCTGCTCGCGGGATCGAAATTCGTTGTCGCCGGATTTGGCTGGTGCGGACGTGGTTTGGCGAGCCGCGCTCGTGGACTTGGCGCAGAAGTCATCGTGACCGAAATCGATCCGACGAAGGCGCTGGAAGCCGTTATGGAAGGCTACCGCGTGATGTCGATGGAAGAAGCCGCGAAGATCGGCGACGTCTTCTGCACGGTCACCGGCAACAAGAGCGTACTGCGCAAGGAACACTTCGAACTCATGAAGGACGGCGCCATCATCTCGAACTCCGGCCACTTCAATGTGGAGATCGACATCCCCGCGTTGGAAAAGCTGTCAAGCAGCAAGCGCACTACGCGCGAGTTCGTGCAGGAGTTTTCGCTAAAGGCAGGTCGCAAGATCAACCTGCTCGGCGAAGGACGCCTCATCAATCTCGCGGCAGCCGAGGGGCATCCGCCGTCGGTGATGGATATGAGCTTTGCCGACCAGGCTCTCTCGGTGGACTACATGGTGAAGAACCACAAGTCGCTGGAGAACAAGGTTTACAAGGTTCCCGAAGAACTCGACAAGCGCGTCGCCAAGCTGAAGCTGGAATCGATGGGCATCAAGATCGACCGTCTTACCGCCGAACAGGAAGAATATCTGGCGGGTTGGTCGGAAGGAACTTAAGAGCAGACGTCAGACGTCAGACGTCGGATAAAAACCAAAGACAAGAGACAAAGACCAAGACCAAAGACATAATGCAATGACTAAAGCGACCTTCGGGTCGCTTTTTGTTGACTACGGTCAATGGTTAGTACATCGGCCTTCCACCTATCCTTTGTAGATGAAAAGTCGGCTTGTCATCCTGCTTGCAATGCTGTGTTCGATGGGAGTTGCGTGCCGATGCTCGCAATCTCGGGGACCGTCGGGATCCGGCGGCGGAAAGCGAATTCGGCGACGCACAGTATTACCTGCTGCCGAGCCGGAGGGTTGACGTTTCGTTGAAGATGCATTTCTAAAAGCAGACGTCAGACGCCGGACGATAGACGACAGCTAAACACTGTGGGCGATTACAATTCGGCCATGCCTAAACTTGCGCACGCTTACAAGCCTCTTACTGCTGACACCTGGTCTGCCTTCCAAGAACTGTTCGGTTCACGCGGAGCCTGCGGCGGTTGCTGGTGCCAGTCGTGGCGATTGACGCGCGCGGAGTTCGATGCCGGTAAAGGCGCGAAAAATAAGTCGCGCATGAAGAAATTGGCGGAAGGTGAGGTGCCGCCCGGCATCTTACTTTTCGAAGATGGCCAGGCGGTCGCATGGTGTTCACTGGCACCGCGAGAGCAGTTTGTTCGACTCTTGGGATCGCGCGTCTGGAAACCCGTGGACGAAAAACCGGTGTGGTCCATCTCCTGCTTTTTCGTTCGCAAAGGGTTTCGCAATCGCGGACTGTCGG
>JBBRZF010000068.1:0-16087 GCA_038236965.1 Terriglobales bacterium
CGAGTAGGTGTCTCTTCATGCGGCCTCCAAATTGGCACACCATTGTAGCGAATCCCGGTGTTCCAAGCCCAACGCAGGCGTCAGATCGAGTCAGCTACTCGGCTTTCCCGCTCTGTCCCTTCCGCATCCAACCACCATGACCCTTGCGACGCAGATCATCTGGCTATTCGTATTGGCGCTGCCCATCGCCAGCATTGCCTGGACAGTCACGCACGAAGAGGTCTTCCGCGAGCCTCGCGATTATTGCGCACACGCCAGCGAAACCGCCGCCACCCTGCTGCGCAGAAAATTCTTCTATCTCTTCACCTGCGAATACTGCTTCAGCCACTACGTCACCGCATTCTTCCTCGTCATTACCCGCTACCACCTGCTGTACGACGACTGGCGGGGATACCTCATTGCATTCTTCGCCCTGCCCTACATCTCCAACTTCTATATGGGATTGTTTGCGCCGACGAAGCTGGAAGCCAAGAAGGACCGCTTCGGCGCCCAGGTCATCCAGCAAGAGGCCGAGATCAAAGAGATAGAAAAAGAGGAGAAGAAAGAGCAGCGTCAGAGGGACGCAGCCTGAGCTTTTGCCTGTTGCCTATAACCCCAGGCTCCCCGTCCAAGCGCCTTCCAGCTCCAGCAATTTTTTCTTCGTATCGAGTCCGCCCGCGTAGCCCGTCAGTTTGCCCGATGTGCCCACCACCCGATGACACGGCACAACGATGGCGATGGGGTTGTCGTGATTCGCCGAACCCACGGCGCGCACCGCTTTCGGCGAACCGATCTCGCGCGCGATGTCCGCATAGGAACGCGTCTCTCCAAACGGAATCGCCAGCAGCGCACGCCAGCACTTCATCTGAAACTCCGTCCCGCGCAAATCGATTTTCAGTGAAAACTCTTTTCGTGTGCCGGCAAAATATTCTTCCACTTCGCGGATGTAAGGCTCCGCCTTCGCCCGCGATTGCTCCCACTCCACCTCAAGGTAGACGCCGCTCACGGGCAGTTCGGTGCGACTGAATTCCATCATCACCAGCGCCGTCTCGGAGACGCCCATCAACATCGGCCCCACCGGAGATTCATAGCGCGTGTAGTAAAGCGTCTCCATATATTTGCCGTCAGCCCGTCAGTTATCTGCCATCTGCCAAGGCGAAGTCAACGTGGAAAACAAAAAGGCCCTCTGCCGAAGCAGAAGGCCTTTTGTGGAATGCCGGAGCGCGATCCCCTGAAATCGCGGTTCGGCCGTCGTTAATTTAGCGAGGCGAGGGGTCGCTCGCCGGAGGCTTGGGAACGTCCTGCGTAGCCGGAGTCTGCTGTTGTGCAGGAGCCTGCTGCTGCGCGGGAGAGGAAGCCGAATTGTCTGAAGGAGCCGACTGCGTGGTTGCCGGAGCCTGCGCCGAACCCGCAACGCCGCCCTGTTGCGACTGCATGGACGGAGCGCTCTGCGCGGAAGCCAGTTGATCGACGCCGTTCTTCAACAGCGTGACATCGACGCGGCCAGCCCTGACGCGTGCCGCCTTGCCATCCGCCGTCTGGATCGGGGCGTTGCCCATGCCCAGCACGAAGATGCGATAGACCGGGATCTCATGATTCAGAACCAGGTAGCGCACCACGGCGTCGGCCATGTTCTGCGAAGTGGTGAGCGCGGCTTGGCCACGTCCGGGCGCGAAGCCCTGTACTTCCACCACGTAGCCCTTCTGGTCTTTCAGGTTCACGGCCATTTCGTCCAGCGCTTCCTTGGCCTTCTTGCTCAGTACGGTCTGTCCGGCGCGGAAGCGAAGTTCGGTCTGCGTTGCCGGCTTGTACTGGTCAAGGTTGCCGACCACGGTGGAGACGGTCTGCAAACGAGTGTTGGCCTGCTCGGCCGTCTGGTTCGCCGTCTGTGCGCGGTTGCCTGCGTCGATGGCGTGCTGGTCAGCTTCATTGGCCTTTGCGGAGGCAACGCGAATACCTTCGGTCGCGCGCGAATCCACATCCTTCAACATCTTGCTATTGGTGGCCGTAAGTTCATCCAGTTCGTTGACGCGATTGCGGATCGGCGAAAGCTGACGCGCAACATACTTTTTGCGGGCCATGGGATTGATTCTGCCCCAGAAACCTTGCTTGGCTTCCGGCTGCAAAGGCTGGCGGGCGCCCATATCGGCTTCTTGTGCCGGAGTCGTCTGGCCGCTCTGCGTGTTGGTCATCCGCGACTGCTGAGAAGATGAGGACGTGCCCTGCGTCGAGGTCGCTGCGGGCTGTTGCTGCGTATCGGTCGAGTTCGACGTTGTTTGTGCCATGGCCGGTACCATCAGTGTCGCGGCCAGTGGCAACAAGTACAGGAAACGATTCTTCATTGCGAAAATCCTCCGGTTAGGCGAATCCGGGAGGCCATAGAGTCTGGGGGCCCGGAATCACCGACGCGCCCTGGGGGTCGCGCCAACTTTGTTCCCGACCAAAATCCGTGGTTGCGGAAATGGTACGGGCGGCACTCGCAGCAGATACCTGGGGGAAGCTGCTTGCTGCGCCACACACTTCTTATTGCGAACGGAGTGCCAAACTTGAAGCCAATAACCCTATTGTTTTCAACGAAGAAAGTCTTCATCTCCAGCACCAGGTGGGTAGGAAAGATAACTACCAAGTAATTTCGTCAGGTAGTCAGGCCGTAGTTCTTGCTCTATGCTAGACTCCCCTTTTTCAAGGAGACGCCATGTTTTCTCGTACCCTGAAGGCCTCTGCCCTAGCCGCCCTCCTCTTTCTTGCTTTCAGTTCGCCCCTTATGGCGCAGACGCTCGCTCCCGAACTCCGCTCCCAGATCGACCAGGCCGCCAAAGAGGCGCTCGCAAAAACCGGAGTTCCCAGCGCATCCGTCGCCATCGTTAAGGACGGCCAGATCGCCTACCTTCAGGCCTATGGCGATGCCAAGCTCGATTCCAAAACCGCCGCGCGTTCGGCCATGCGTTACAGCATTGGTTCCATCAGCAAGCAATTCACTGCCGCCTGCATCCTTCTTTTGCAGGAACAAGGCAAGTTGTCGCTCGACGATAAGGTTGCGAAATACCTTCCCGGTCCCACGCGCGCCGACCAGGTCACCATCCGTCAACTCCTCTCACACACTTCCGGATACCAGGATTATTGGCCGCAGGATTACGTGCCGCCCTTCATGCTGCAGCCCATCACCGCGCAGAAGATCGTAGATATGTGGGCGAAGAAGCCGCTCGATTTCGAGCCCGGAACCAAGTGGCAATTAGCAACACCAATTACGTCATCGCCGGACTCATCATCGAAAAAGTCAGCGGCAAGCCCTTGCTCGCCTTCCTCAACGAAAAGATTTTCGCGCCCTTGGTAATGAAGAGCGTCGCCAACATCGATCAGGAAAGACTCGGCGACACCGATCCCATCGGATACATGAAATCAGGCAAACAGGTCAGGGACTTCGAGGCGGAATGGTCCTGCGCGTCTTCATGGCAAAGTTCCCCACCAAAACCGTCCGCGTCTGGACCTACATGATGCCCAACGGAAAACTCGAGCAATACCAGGTAGCCGCCGCCGAAGAATAACTTCGGCCTTATTGCCTCGAGCCTTTGCCTCGCGTGGGCCCGGACGCCTCGTCCGTGGCGGGCGAGCGTAGCTCGCCTTCGCCTTTGCTTTTGATCTTCCGCAAACGCGTGATGTTCTTCGTTGCAGCTCTCTTCATTCTTTCGCCGACGCAGTAACGAAATTCTGCTCGTCTGCAACCTGTTTTCTGCAACGCATTTCCCACTTTCGCCCGTTCTATCGAAGAGCCAAACACGCATCAAGCGAACTCAAGCAGGCGCCAACCGAAAAAACGAAGAGCTAAACGCACTTATCCAAACGCGAGTTATCCGCGCTCAAACGCTTTCTAAACGCTGCTAACCCAATCTCGCAAACGCGATTTCGCCCCGAAAACAGAGGCTAAACTCCCTGCTCTCAATATTTTCCACATAACTCTTCTGCTTTGAATATTTTACGACGCAAGTCGCGCAAGCCGCTGAGTCGCAACGACTTGCGTACAAGGGCATTCACGCTATTTTAAAAGTTTACGATGTTGTTCGAAGATGAAGTTGTCGGTCATGCCCGCGATGTAGTCGCACACCGTCCGCGCCAGCGTGTCGCCCGCATGCTCCTGGTAGCTCAACGGCAACTGTTCGGGATGCTGCATCCAGTGGCGGAACAACTCGCCCACCACGCGCTCCGCCTTCTCTTTCTCTGGCTTCAGCGGCGGAGAGAAGTACAGATACTCATACAGAAACGCCTTCGCTTCGCGCCGTTCCTGCTCCACCTCATCGCTGAAAGCGGCCAGTCGCGTGGGGAAGCGGCGCACATCATCCACCGTGAGAACGCCCGCGTGGCGCAGGGTTCGCGCGGTGTTGTCGATCAGGTCCGTCACTAACCGGTCGAGCATGCGCTTCAGCGCTTCATTGAATTTCAATTTCGGCGGAGCCGCCGGATAGCGTTCATCCACCTCGCGGAAGAAGCGGTCGAAGATGCGCACATGCTTGCGAATCTGCTCCAGCTTCAGCAGCTTCGATTCGAATCCATCATCGAGGTCCGCCGTGTTGTAAGCGATCTCATCCGTCAAATCGATTAATTGCGCTTCCAGCGGCGGACGCAGATCCAGCAGATACTCCGCCAGTTGCGGATACTCATCCACACTGTAATCATGCGAGTGTTTAATGATTCCTTCGCGCACTTCAAACGTAAGATTCAGCCCCGGAAATTCGATGTAACGATGCTCGAAGAACTCCACGATGCGCAACCCATGCAGGTTGTGATCGAACGTTTCTCCATACTCGCGCATCGCCGCATCCAGCGCTTTTTCTCCCGCATGACCGAACGGCGGATGCCCGATGTCATGCACCAGCGCCAGCGTTTCCGTCAGCTCCGCATTCAGGTTCAACGCGGCCGCGATGGTGCGCGATATCTGCGCGACCTCGAACGTGTGCGTCAATCGATTGCGAAAATGATCGGAGAGACGCTTGGTAAAAACCTGCGTCTTGCTTTCCAGCCGACGGAATGCGCGTGCATGAATGATGCGGTCGCGATCGCGCTGATAGTCTCCGCGATAGGCGTGCGAACTCTCCGGATAGCGGCGTCCGCAGGAATCTTCAACGTGGACTGCATAACTCGCCAGCATGGAAACGATTGTACCAACAACACAAAAGCCCCTCGCGAGAGGGGCTTTATGCAGCGAATGACTTGCACGCTATTTCTGTTTCGCAACCTTCACCTTCGCCGATTCAAGCTTCTTCTGAACCTGCGCCACATCCTGCGGATCCACTTCGGCTGCAACCGTCTTGTTCCATTCGGCAAGCGAGCGTTCCCAGTGATTGATGGCCAGTTTCAAGCGTCCGGTCTTCATGTAAAGGTCGGCCAGGTGATCGTGAACCGTCGGGTCGTTCGAGGTCTTGTCCACGGCCTTGCGAAGATTTTCTTCCGCCAGTTCGTAGTTTCCCATCTTGTAATAAACCCAACCCAACGAGTCGAGATACGCGCCGTTCTGCGGATCGATTTGAACCGCTTTGCGTATGTATCCCAACGCCTCTTCCAGTCGCGTGCCGCGGTCGGCCAGCATGTAGCCGAGGTAATTCAGCGCCGTGGCGTTGCGCGGATCGGTCGCCACCACCTTGCGGAAAGCCGCTTCCGCCTGGTCGTATTTTTTCTGGCGTTCATAGATGGAGCCCGCGACGAACAGCACGTAATCTTTTTCTTCCTGGCGCGAAGACAATTGTTCCGCCTTCGTTATCGCGCCTTCCGCATCCGGCCATCGACGCAAACGACTGTACATCTGCGCGAGCGCCAGCCAGGTCTCGCGATCTTCCGGCGTGCCCTTCAGCATCGCCTTCACTTCGGCGATGGCGGCGTCAGGCTGTCCCATGTCCGCCTTTTGCGCGGCCAAAACAATCTTCAGGCTTCGATCATTGGGCAATTTTTCGACGGCTTCCTGCGCTGCCGCAGTTGCTGCCGGCCAGTTCTTCACGTCACGATTGGTGTCGATGATCTGCTGATAAGCGCGCGCGGCGTTGTCATCTCCCAGGGGCAGCATCTTGCGATATGTGTCCACCGCAAGCTGCGTCTTATTCTGCTCGCGATAGATGGAGCCCAGGCGCTCGATAAAGATCGAACGATTGTTGCGCTCAGGCTGGCTGTAGCTGCCGTCGGGCTTGTCGGTCTTCGTGATCAGCGTCTGCAGGATTTGCGCAGCTTCGTCGTAGCGTCCCATCGCTTCATAGATGACCGCCATGTTGTAGGGCAATTCCAGTGAATCGGGGACGATCTCGGCGGCGTCTTTCAGCGATTGCAGCGCCTTGTCGAAATTTCCGTTGCGACGATAAATTTCTGCGATGCGCATATAAGTCTGCGCATCTTGCGGATCGGCTTCGGCGATCAATTTGTACTGCGCCAGTGCGGCGTCGATCTGGCCATCGTTCATCAGGTTCTGAGCGAGTCCGCGCGCGGAGTCGAGATTGTCTTTATCGAGCGCGAAGGATTTGCGATATGCGGCGATGGCGTCCTTGTACTTCTTCTGCTGTTCGTAGGTATAGCCCAGCGCGGCATAGATCTTGGCACTGCGGTCTGCTTGCGGAACGCCTTCCAGTATCTGCTGCGCGCGAGCGGCATCGCCGTTCTCTGTGTAGAGGTACGAAAGCGTGGTCACCGCTTCTTCAGAATTCGGTTGCAAGCTTACGGCCGTCTTGAACTCGGCCTCGGAGCGTGCATTCTCGTTGTTCAGCTTGTAGAGGCGGCCCAGCAGAAGGTGATCGTCAACGCTCTTCGGATCGAGTTTTACGATCTGTTCGTATTGGTCGATGGCGAGTTTCAGGATGCTTTGCGATTGCGAGCCCGCTTGCGTGTCGCCGAGAGAGCGCAGATAGATGCGTCCCAGCAAGCGGCGCGCGTCGATGTTATTGGGATCGTTCTTGATGATGTCCTGGGCTTCGACGACAGCGTCGCGAATGCGCCCGGTGCGTACGTAGAGCTCGGCCAGTCCGGCGTTCAGGAACGAAGAACTGGGGTCGGCGTCGATGGCGAGTTTGTATTCCTCGATCGCCTTGGAAGCCAGTTCGCTGCGTCCGTAGTTGGCCAGCATCTCCTCATACATGTGCGCCATCGTGAAATGGAAATACGCGGAGGCGCGGTCGGGAGCTTTCTGTGGAGTATTCGAGGTCGTGGCTGGAGGCGTCTTCGCTGACTCGACTGCCGCCGGGGCGGGGGTCTGCGCAGGCTTGGCTGGCGTGCCGGATTGTGCCCAAACGGGCGCAGAGATTGCGAGTAGTAGTAACAGGGCAGAGAGGCGCTTAGAGATCATCATCGGGTTTCCAGCCGTTCGTCTTTGGTTTGGATGCGCAAGCGCCTCCTCAGGAGTCAGTTTCATTTTATAGGTTTTAGAGGTACGAGTGCTCAAACGGTCTGCCTTGGTGCGCTTCGGGTCGCTGGTTTGGGAGAATTGCCCTGAAAAAGCAAAAACCCCGAAACTGGGCGAGAGTTCCGGGGCCTTTGCAAAGTCCGACTCTTGTCAGAAGCCTTGTACCGCCTGAAATACACGGATCTTCCATGCATTTTCAGTCGGCGTCATCAGCGCTACGTAGTGCATGGTCGCGTCTTCGCTGTGGACTACCTTGTCTCCGTCCAAAAGCTGTATCTCCACTTGGGCGGTATCGCGAACTTCCATGGCCGAGCCTTCCACGGAGTAGAAGACGGCTTCCAGATGATGGCCCTTGTCCACGTACTTGCGACTAAGGCCAGCCTGTTTTTGTTCGGCGATGGCTTGCGCCAGCTTGTCCCGGGCTATGCCGGTGAAGGACGCATTGAGCAGGTCGGCGCGATTCTCCGACATCGCCTGTGCGAGCGTCTGCCAGGCTTTTCCGTAATCACGTTGAATGGCTTGGACCGTCGCATCTTCCACTTGGCGAGGTTGCGCGTTCGCCACGTTGAGTTGGACCTTGTTCGACGGGCTTGCAGTGGCCGCCAACACCCACGGAGGAAGCGAAGCCAGCACGAAATAAAGTGCGAGTGCGATTCCCACTGCTATCAACGCGCGCTTCGAATGCAAGGAAGGGTTTCGCATCATTTGCCTCCCCAGTGGATTTCGTTGCCGACGACGACTCCGGCGGCAACCGAGATGAGCGCGCTGTTTGACGGAGGCAATTCAGCCTGCGCGATACCGCGCTTGATGCGCGAATCCACCGTGCTCTTGCCATTCGAATCCACGGCGGTAAAGGTGACGATGGTTCCATCCGGCACCGCATTGCCGGAGCAATCGCGTATGGGATCGGTCACAACTTCGATGGCGCCATTGTTTCCGCGTTGCGCGCGCATGCGGATATTGCAAGGCTCGGCGGCCACCTGCTGCACCACGCGATTCGTGCGGGCGTCGCCGACGTTGGCCACGAACTGCGCAGCGCCCGCCTTCTTGCCGGAATCGAGCCGCGTCCACGCCACGCCGAACTTACTGGTCTCTGTGCGCGTGATGGCCGGAGCGCCTTCCACGGCAAGATTGAAAGCCACCAGGGTAGGCTCGAGTTGCAGGTTCTGATAAGCGTCGAACAGGAACGCGCTGCCGCTGATGACTCCCGGCTTCGACGCTGGCACGCGTGAAGGTCGCGCAAGGAAAGCAATGTTGTCCACCTTGTTCGCCGTAACGAAAAATGAGCCGGAGCTCTCGTTGCCGCCACCGTTCAATACTATGAAATAGCGTCCCGCCGCGCGAACGTCGTCTCCAGCGAGTTGAATCGGTTGTCCGAGTTGCTGCTTGCGCTTGGCGACATGGTTGGGGCCGTAGAGGTACAGCGTCGCTTCGCCGCTGCCGCTGGTCGGAATACTGACTCCGGTTCCGGCGAAGACCTTCTCTGGCACATTCAGCGTCTGCGCGTGAGCCACCGACGAAGCCACTATGCAGGCTGCAATCAACAACATCAACAGAACCAGCACTCTTTTCATAGTGCCGCCCTGTCGCTGCTGTACTGGTTCACGGTGACGCGATAGGTCTGAACGTTCGGCGCCAGATCGTCGCGCAGCGAGACCGAGAACGGTTGCGGTGTCAGCGGTTGCAAGGCCTGGTCGGAGTATCCGTCGGAGACCCAGATGACTTTGCCGGAGTTGTCATAGAACGTCGCCAGCACGTGCGGGATGTTCACGGTGAGACCGCTTTGGTTGACCAATTCGCCCTTGAGCACGCTGTGTCCGCGGGCGTCCTTCTCGATGCGCTGATGAAGCACGCCGATGACGGGATCGGCGGAAGCGGCTACCAGCAGCGCGTTAGGTTGCATGCGCACGCTCTTCACGTTCGCCAAAGTCATCTTCGGGAAATCGATGCGGAAGGGCGAGACTTCCTTTGGCAGCAAGGTGTGCGAGATCTTGTCGAAGCTGGATTCCTGCGCGACGGGGTTGCCGTCTTTGCCGAGCAGGTTTGCGCCGACGCTCACAAAGGCCGGCACCGTGTCTTCGTTAGTGATCTCGCCGAGGATGATGACGCTGCCATCGCGCTCAATGGCATTCATGGAAATGATGCGCACGCGCGGAGCTTCCACGTTCTGCGCGCCCCAATCGTCGTCCGAACCGCGGGTGACGATGTCCCATCGCAGGTAGTTCACGGGAATGACCTGCGGCGGAACCTTCGCAACTTTTGCCAGCGGCCACATCACCTTCCAGCTATCGCCTTCCTTCACGACGGTGAGGTCCTTCGTGTCGTAGGAAGCGCCGACGGCGGTGGACCATTCGATGTTGGCGCGAACGCTGGCTTCGCTGTCATTCTGTTTCAAGACCTTGGTTTCGAACTTCTGCAGGGTCGAGAGCGTGCGAAGACTGCCGTCGCGTCCGGAAAGATCTTTCTGGAAAGAATTCTGCTCGGTGTTGCTGGCCTTGGCCACATAGGAGAAAGCGCCTGACCAGTCGTGATTCTTGGCGTGAACGAGCAACTGCTGCACCGCGCTTTCCGGCGTAGTAGCAGGAGCAAGGTCACTGGGACGGATGGTTGCGGCTGCGATGAGAACGACCGTCAGCACCACGAGGACGATAGGCAATAAGCGTTTCATTATTTCGCCTCCCGCAGGACGACGTCTTCATTTGTGTTCGAAACGAACTCGACGGACGAACCGATACGGCGGCGTTCCGGTATCAACAGCACAGCGAAGATGGAGAAGATGCTGCTCAACATCGGCAGCGTTCCCCACATCAATCCTTGCCACGCCGGAGGCACCAATCCGCCGAATTCGATCTTGCGGGCGGGAGGCACATCATCCTTCGTCCACAGCGTCACGTTGCCGTTGTCGTAGCTTTCCGCCCGTCGCCATCCGGCGAAGGCCAGCAGCGGTTCGTAGAATCGGTCACGCACGAAGATGTAGCGCAAGCCGTATTGGTCGGCGTGTTTCAACATGGAGCGCAATGCTTCCATGCCGGGAGCGCCGAAATATTTCGAGTTGTAAAGCTGTCCCGAACCGTAGGCGGTCAACTCCGGCAGTAAGCGCGCCGAGTTGTAATCGCCGTCCACGCTGCCTGCGTCCGCGTAAGTGGCGACCCTAGCGAACTGGTTGCCAAAGCCCAGCGTGATGTAGCGGAACTTGTTGTGGTCCGCGTTATTCAGGAACGTGATGACCTGGTCTACTTTGAATGGACTGGTAAAGATGGGGTTGAAGACCGTCCACGAAACTGCCATGGAGAACGTAGCCACGGCCAGGATTGAGAGTCCGACCATCGCCTTTCTTGCATAACGGTCGACGAGTTGCGCGGCGAGTATGCCCACGATAGGCATCGCCATCAGCGTGGCCCAGAAGGTGAAGCGCTCGAAGGTCAAAACTTCAAAGGCGCGTCCCAGTAGCAGTCGCGCCACCGGCGTGGTTCCGCCGAGTCCGAGCAGCATGGTGACGTACCAACCGAAGAGCAGCGGACGAAGCCTGCGTTCGCTCGATCCGCGCATGAGGATGAACGGCAGCGCGAGAATCAGCGCGCCCATGGGGATCAGCCAGAAATTGATTCCGCTGCGCACCACCAGCAGATAGTTGTCGCGGCTGCCGTGAGGGATCGGCATCTGGTTGATCGGGTTTGCCATCAGCGCGAGCCAGTAGGGCAGCAGCACCACCGCTACGCCTGCAATGGTGAGTACGGCAAAAATCGCCGCGCGTCCCAACACTCCCGCACTCGATGCGTGTTCGTCGTCGTCGGAATTGCGGTCGAGTAAGGCCAGCCAGAGAATGGGAATCGCAAACAGCACCGTGCCGAAAATCATCGTGACATGATGCGCGGCCGCTGCGGCCATGGAGATCAGCAGGCCCTTGATGAGCGAACTAAATCGCCCGGTGCGCGTCCACGAATAAAAGAAGGGCAACGCATTCAAGGTGAGTGCGGCCGCCGAGGTCGTCGGCAACTGTCCGGATTGATAGACGAGCATCGCCAGCGATCCCAGGAAAACCGTTCCCAGCGCGGCATAGCTCGCCTGTCGTTCGCTCACCCAGAGGCGCGCGTAACGATACATTCCAATGGGCAGCAATAGGATTGCGATCAATTGCACCAGCATGTAGGCGAGGTTCAGCCCCATCAAATGCGAGAACAATGCCATCCACTGGTGGGTAAGCGGCGGATAGGCGGTTTGCGAAAAACCTCCATACCACTTTTCATTCCAGGGCGAAAACCAGTGCTGCGCGTAATGCGACGCGAAGAACATGTGGGTGTTGGCATCGTATGAATTGGCCGGCAATTGCATCAGCAGAAGCGGGCCATGAATGGCAATGGCCAGCAGGACGATCGCTGTCAGCGGAATTGCGCGACTGTAGGTATTAGAGATAGGGGACGTCAAATGGGAATCCTCCGCACCATACGGTTCAGCAGCAGTTTGGATTCCGTCTAGGCCTAGAGGGTTTTCCATGTGGAAGTTACTTCCCACGGCTTATTTCGCGCTGCGGCCTCAACCGGAGGTGTACCAAAACGCTCATTGTGAGCACCGCAATGCTCTTTTGCGACAGAGTAGATTCTGTCCAGAGTGACGAAACAGCCGTTTTGCTGCTGAACTGCATCCGAACACTTGGAATTGAGTTTGCGAGTGTCTGATAGACACACTAGCGCTCCCCGGATATCCGAAAAGTGAAAAAAATAATTTCGTTAACGATTTACTGTTCCCTATTGCTCGCCGTTGCCGCGCTTCCCATGCGTGCGCAGACGTTTGAGATTGGCGGTCAAGACCAGCAGAAAAAGCAACCGCCGAAGAACCAGAAGAACGCGCCCGCCTCCAAGGCGAGCAAGGGCGGAAAATCTGCGCCCACTCCGTCGCAGGGCGAGAGCTCCGGCGTCGGACTCGGTTGGGGCAGCAGCATCGAAGTGGGACGCATGGCGCGCGCGGCCCAGCAATCCCTGAAACACGGGAATCCGGCGGAAGCGGCCACCTTCGCCGAGCGCGCGGTCAAGCAGGCGCCCAACGACGTCAAGCTCTGGTTCCTGCTGGGCTACACGTCGCGACTCGCCGGCCGTTACCAGCAATCGCTAACCGCCTATCAGCAAGGTCTCGCAAAACAGCCGGGCAATCCCGACGGGCTCTCCGGCATGGCGCAGACTTACGCTCGCATGGGCAATGTCGAACAGGCCAAGCGCATTCTGATGCAGCTGATCAACGCGAATCCCAAGCGGCAGAATGACCTGTTGCTGGCTGGCGAACTCTATATGCGCTCCGGCGACATGCAGACGGGAATCAATCTGCTCTCTCGCGCCGAAGCCTTGAAGCCGAATGCCCATGCCGAGTTGATGATGGCCGTCGCCTATCTCAAACTCAAGCAGCCAGCCAAGGCCAAACAGTTGCTCGAAATGGCGAAGCGCCGCGATCCCAAGAATCCCGCCGTCTTCCGCGCGGTCGCGAATTACTACCGCGAGCAGCACGACTACAAGGGCGCCATAGCGACTCTGAAAAGCGCGCCCAAACAAACGCCGGAGGTGTTGGCCGACCTCGGCTACAGCTACGAGTTGAATGGCGACAAGAAAGAATCGGCAGCTACTTACAGCAAGGCCGCCGATCTGCAGCCAAAGAACATTGGCCTGCAACTTAGCGCGGCCCAGGCGCAGATGCGCATGCAGTCGCTCGACAAGACACGCGCCTTTCTTGCGCGCGCCGAAGCGCTCGACCCCAATCACTATCGCCTGCATGCAATCAAGGCCGCCCTGGCAAAGACCGAAGAACGGCCGCAGGATGCGATTCGCGAGTACAACCTGGCTATCAGTCGTCTGCCCGAAGGCGGCGTGCCGGAAGGTCAGCTTTATCCCATCTCGCTGCGCTTGAACCTTTCCGAGTTGTTGCGCAACCAGGGCGACGATGCCGGTGCGCGTCAACAGATCGCATTGGCCGAACAGGCAATCAACAAGCTCAACGTCGAAGGTCCGGCACGCGCCGAGTTCCTGCGCGTACGCGCCTCCATCGAGAGCACGGGCGGAGAATTTGAAAAGGCCGAAGCCGACCTGAAGCAGGCTCTGCAACTTGATCCGGCCAACACCAATATCACGCTGCAGTACGCGAACCTGTTGTGGCGCACCAAGCGCCAGGACGAGGCGCGCAAGATGTATGCCAGCCTGCTCGATAAAGATCCCAGCAACCGCTTCGCGCTCGAAGCCATCGGCTATCTCTATCGCGAAGACGGCGACGTAAAAAACGCAGAGCTGTATTTCAATAGATTGGCCGCGGCCTATCCGAATGACCACGTCGCCTACCTCGCGCTCGGCGATCTCTACACCGCGACGCACGATTTCACCCGCGCCAATGAGAATTACGAAAAGGCTTTCAAGATAGCTCCGGCCAACGCCGTCATCGTGGCCAACGCCGCCAACGCGGCCATCGAAGGCCGCCAGATCCCGTTGGCTGCAAACTGGGTTGCGCGCGCCACCGGCAAGATGCTGGACGACCCGCGCGTGATGCGCGAACGCGAACGCGTCTTCTTCCACGAGGGAAAATTCCTCGAGGCAGCGAATCTCGGCGAAAGAGTTTTGCAGAAACTTCCGAACGACCGCAATGCGTCCGTCTACCTGGACTATGCGTTCTATAACCTCGGCCGCTTCGACGATGTGCTGGCGCTCTCGAACAAATACGAAGCTATTCTTCCGCGCGAACCGAACTTCCCGTTGCTTGCCGGACACGTCCACAAGCAGTCGCAACTGCTGTACGAGGCCGTCAACGACTACACGCACGCCATCGAACGCGATCCGAAGATGGGCGAAGCATATGTGAATCGCGGCTACGTGTTGAACGATTTGCAGAACCCGGAGCAGGCGGCTTCTGACTTCAACACGGCGTTGAAGCTGAACCCCAACAATGGCATCGCCCACCTCGGACTCGCGTTCTCCAGCCTGCAATTGCGCAAGGGAAGACAGGCGCTGGACGAAGTGGACATAGCGGAAAAGATGATAGGCGAGTCGGGCGCGACGCACCTGGCGCGCGCAACCGCATTCCGTCAGCAACGCCTGCTGAACCAGGCCGCAAAGGAATACACCGTCGCGCTGAAGTATGCTCCCGACGACCTCAAGCTGCACATGGCGCTGGCCGACACGCAATACCATCTCCGCCAGTACGCAGTGGCGTTGCAGACATTAAGCGCGGCGTTGCAGCAGTCGCCCGACGATCCCTTGATCTACGCGCAGATGGCGCACGCTCACGCGATGCTGCGTCACCGCAATGAGACTTTGCAATACGTGGCCGCAGCCGAACGCGCGGACAACGCCAGTTCGCTCATCCTGCTGAATACGGGCGATGCGCTGCTGACCCTGGGCGATCGCAACGCGGCCATGGAGCGCTTCACGCGCGCCCTGGAAGCTCCCGATGCCAACCGCGTCGATGCACGTCTTGCGGTGGCCAAGGTCTTCCTGCACGAACATCGCAACGAGGACGCGCGCCAGCAGGTCAGCCTCGCCTTTGCCGAATCCCGCGTCGGAGAAGCGTCGCCGGTCACGGCTGACAACCTCCTCGAAGCGGCCAACCTGTTTCTCGCGATGAACGATTTCGACCTGGCAAGAAAGTATTTCGATCGCGCCAAGGACGCTGGCGCCGCCGACCAGGTGGTTTCCATCGGAATGGCCAACGCCTATCTCGCGCAGGGCGATTCGCTCAAGGCGCAGTCGGAACTCGCCGCGCTGGGTAATCCCGACGACCTTGCGGAGAGCTACGACTACACGCTCGCAATGGCGACCGTGTACCGCCAGCGGCACGACAACCTGCGCGCGCTGCGACTGTTCGCTCGCGCCAACTCGCTCGCTGGCGAAACCGACGATGTAGCCGCGAAGCTGCTTCAGGAGGTTGCCGGAGAAGAGGGTTTGCAGGTGAACCAGAAGGTGAGCGTCGGCACCGACTTCACCATGAACGGCATCTTCGAGGACCAGACCATCTACGACCTCGACCGCCAGTTGCTGGGGGCAGGCGCAGGCTTCCTGCCTCCGCCGCGTGCTTCGCTCGAATCTCGCTGGACCGGAGCGTTCAAGGTTCATCAGGACGGGATGCCGCTCATCAGCGGATTCATGCAGCTACGCAACGCGCGCGGCCAGATCTCCTTGCCCAGCGAGGCATTGATCATCAATCGCAATACCTACGACTACACCGCGAATGGCGGACTCAACCCGGTGCTGCACCTGGGACGCAACAGTTTCACCTTCAACACTGGATTGCAGTACACCTGGCGCAGGGACAAGGAAGCCGCCGTCGAGCTCAACCAGAACCTCTTCCGCCAGTTCGTCTACGTGTCGTCCAATTCGCTGTTCAACTGGGTCACGGTCCACGCTTCCGTATTTCACGAGTCTGGCCCGTTCACCCTAAGGAACCTTAGTTCTCGAGAGGTAGGAGGGAAGCTGGAATTTGTAGTGGGTCGTCCCTGGGGACGCACCCAGCTACTTACGGCGTACTCCGCGCGCGATTTGCAGTTCAATCCGTTGATCCGGGAATTCTTCTCCACCAACACCTCCATCGGTGTGCAGCGTCAGTTTGGGGACAAGCTGAAAGCCGCGATTCTGGGCGATTACATCCGCTCCTGGCGCGTACAGGACACACAGTTCGCTATCGCACAGGCGATGCGTCCCGCTGCCGAATTCGAGTATCAGCCGAACCTCCGGTGGACCGTCAAGGGCACGTTTACTTTTTCTCGCGGAG
>JBBRZF010000069.1:0-16040 GCA_038236965.1 Terriglobales bacterium
ACAAACACTAAGAACTGTCTACGTGTACTGAACCTTGCGTTCGCCTTTTACGATGCGTCCGATGGTGAACCCTTTTTCTCCCGCGCGTTCCAGGATGGTCTGCACCTTCTTGAACTTTTTCGCTGGCACCACCAGGATCATGCCGATTCCCATATTAAAGGTGCGCATCATCTCGGCTTGTTCGATGTTTCCTATCTTCTGCAAATGTTCGAAGATGGGCTGCACCGGCCAGCTACCGAGTTCGACGACCGCGCCCATTCCCTTCGGAAGCACGCGCGGAAGGTTCTCGGTGATGCCGCCGCCCGTGATGTGAGCCATCGCGTTCACGGCTTCGCCATCCGCCATGCGTCGCATGACGGGCCAGTAGGATTTGTGCTGCTTCATCAACTCGTTGCCGACTTTGCCCTTGATGTCGTTGACATACGTGTCGGGCGAGTAGCCAGCCACGGAGAACAAAAGCTTGCGGGCCAGCGAATATCCGTTGGTGTGCAGTCCGGTGGAGGGCAGTCCAATGAGCACGTCGCCGACCTGAACAGCTTTGCCGGTGAGCAGCTTTTCCCGCTCGACCACGCCGACGATGAATCCCGCCAGGTCGTATTCGCCCCCGGGATAAAAGCCCGGCATTTCCGCCGTCTCACCGCCGATAAGCGCGCAGCCATTGTGCTTGCAGGCGTCGGCGATACCGCTGATGACTTTTTCCGCGATCTCGGGCTCCAGTTTGCCGGTGGCCAGGTAGTCCATAAAGAACATCGGAAAGGCGCCCTGCACGGCAATGTCGTTGACGCAGTGGTTGACCAGGTCGCCGCCAATGGTGTGGTGCAGATTCATCTCGAAGGCGACCTTCAGCTTCGTTCCAACTCCATCGACGCTGGAGACGAGCACCGGATCTTGGAACTTCTTCTTGTCGATCTGGAAAAGTCCGCCAAAACCGCCAATTTCGCTCAACACGTTCTTGTTGAACGTACGGTGGGCGAGGTACTTGATGCGCTGCTTGGTCCGGTTTGCCCGGTCGATGTCAACGCCGGAATCGGCGTAAGTGATCGAGTTTGCTTCCATTTTTTGATCCATTCGTCAGGTATTGCCTGCGGATTGCGCTGCGCGGGAAAGAACCTCATTGTAACATTTAGCGAGGGCGAACATATCCTTCCGCCTCGAATCCGAGCGTCTATACCTATGCGAATGGGACGGCGACGAAGCCAACGCTTTAAGCCCCATCGCCCAAGACCCCCGTGTGATGCGGTATATCACGGGCGGCGAGCCTTGGCTCCCTCCCCAGGTTCGTGAGATTCATCGACCCCCAAATGGCGTACCAATCCTCGTTCGGCTACTCCATGTGGAAGTTGCTGACGCTCGATATGGTGAAATACGCGATCATTTCCAGCGAGCTTCTCGCGCTCTAAGCAAACGCTCCCGCCAGCCTTCTGGCCTTCAAGCAGACTTCACGCCAGATTGCCTTTGGGTTCATTCACTTGCGTAGCTTCCCGTTCCGTCTCTGCAGACTGCATCATGCGAACCCACGGACTGCGTCGTCCGGAGCTCTGTCCCGTCGTCGTTGGAATCTCTCCGGTCTCCATCAACTGCTTGAAGCGACGTAGGTCGGCGCGCACCTGCTGTTCGGGGTTTTCACCGAAGATACTCGCGAACGCCTCGCCCGCTCTTCCACCAGGGGCGTCGTACTGGATGGTGACATGAATTTCTGAGCCTTCGTGACCGCGAGCATTACGGAACTCGATGGAGCCGCGATTCGTAATGGTCGATCCCGGTAGCGAGCGCCAGACTATGTATTCGTTTTCGCGTTCGGCGGAAATTTCGGCGTCCCACGAAAAGGTCGTATTCATCGGGCCCGTTACTACCCAGTGAGAAAAACGGGTTCCGGTGGTGCGTACAGATTTCACGTGCTGCATGAATCCCGGCAGATTGTCGAAGTTGCGCCAGAAAGAGTAAAGCTTCTCGACCGGCTGATTGATATGCAGGCTCTGGTGAACGTACAAACGCCGGGGCGAGTTGCGCAGCGAGCGCGCTCCGCTCAGCACCATCAGGCCGCCAATGGCCGCAAGGCTTACTCCCGCCAGGGTCTTCCTGCTCGCGCCGAAGACCGCCAGTGCGCCGCCTCCCGCCACCGCGACCCATAGCGACTTGCGGCTCAACCGCTCCTCTGCCTGATTCTTGTCGTTACGAAGTATGTTTTGATTACCCATTCCGAAACCCCCTTCCGATAATTGTCGGATGCCTCGGAACCTTCGCGAGTTGGGGCGCAAGCGCGGGGTTGGCGCGAATCCCCGCGCTCCGCGACTTATTTCTTTGCTCCTGCCGCCGCGCCCTTGGGAGCGTCCAGGGTAAAGGAATCCCGCTTTTCGAAGGTCGAGTGATCGCCCTTCATCTCCAACTTGATCATGGAAAAATCCAGCCGTCCCTTGTCGGACCTGACCTGGCAATAGTGATAGGAAGCGCCCGGGTCTTTATAGAAATCGTCCGGCTGGCGAGGGATCTCGTACCACTTCGCACCCGCGCCGCCGCTGACGATGTACATCACGCCGCCGTGTTCGTAGCGCTCGTAGTTGTGTACGTGTCCGGCGAACACGACAAAGCGCGCGCGTGTATGCTGCTGGGTTTCTTCCAGGTACTTCGCAAACTGCTGCTCTGCCGGCCGCGGAGAGTGTCCGCCCTTGCCGATCTGGTCCGACGAATGCGTATACGCGGGATGGTGCATGTCGAAGATCACGAAATCCACGTCCGAGGGTATCTGCTTCAATTGCGACGAGACCCACTGAAACTGCGGACCTTCGTTGTCCGGTTGTGTGCTGTCGAGCGTAAGCACCAGCACGTTCCCCGCGCGCACGCTGTAGTACCGGCTTCGCTTCAACTGGGGAAAGCGCCGGAAATAGTTATCCAGAGCCACGTTCATGTCGCCCCGTATATCGTGATTGCCCAGCGCGGGATAAATCGGGATCTTCGCATCCTGCCAGGCTCGTGTCTCGCTATCCCACTGCGCCCAGTCGTTGGCATTGTCGCCGCGTAACGGCAGGTCCCCGCTTACTAATATAAAAGCCGGATCGGCCTTCGTGATCGAATCGATCAGGGCCTTGCGCCGCACCGGGTCCGTGTCCTTGGTATTCGCTACCGGGGCCTCGCGTAGATCGCCATAGGCAACGAAGGTAAACGGCGTGTGTACATCGAGTTTCAATTGCGCGGGTTCTTGGGCCCATGCACTGCTGGAGATCAGAAAGAGGGTGAGTACGCTGACGAAATATAAGATTTTCTTGCGCTCGCACATGTTCGTGGGATGCTCCTGCTCATTAGACGCACTAAATCTTTACTGAGCAGCCTGAATTCCGCAATGTGTTTAGCGAAGAAAAATAACGGTTTATTTTGTTTTGGAAAGTGTTACGGCCACCGCCGTTGCGTTGTGACCCTCTACGCAGTGATGACAATTCTCCAACAATTGCAGCATTTTTTCCGTCGGACTGAAGCCGATGCACCGTCCGCAGAAGATGCAGACAGAACCAAGAATCGCGTTCTGCCTGAACCGGCGGTGATAGAAGTTCTGCGGGGTCTCATGATGTAAGTTCATGATGCCGTTATATTGCCCCACTTCCAGAGTACCTGCGAATGAATTCCGCTGCTTCTCTGCCTGAATCTTTACTTAGTTCAAAAGTGCCGTGATTAAGGCATTTTTATGGACCAGATTCCAGGCGCTAAATAGGACAATCATCACAATCTCGTGTGCCATGCGTCCTGTGAAAGAATAGCTTCGGATGTCAAACTAAAGGGTTCTAACGCGCTTTTAAGCGCCTCTGTTGTAGTCGTTCTTTTTTCGTTGTATCCAATTCATATTAAGGTGGCATCATGACTACCGTGGGAAAAGCAGTTCCCGGACTTACTAAGGCTGATCCGTCGCACGACCTTCTTCGCGCAGAAGCGCACCCACTTGATCCAATTTTTGCTCCCCGCAGCGTGGCCCTTGTAGGCGCATCGGAACGCGCCGGCAGCGTTGGACGCAACGTTCTCTGGAATCTGTTAAGCAGCCCCTTTGGCGGCACGCTCTACCCGGTCAATCCCAAACGCTCCAACGTGCTTGGTGTCAAGTCCTACGCCAGCGTGCGCGACCTTCCGGAAGTTCCTGACCTCGTCGTCGTCACCACTCCAGCCGAATCGGTTCCCGCCCTCATGCGTGAGTGCGTGGAGGTCGGCATCCCCGGCGGCATCGTCATCTCCGCCGGCTTCAAGGAGATCGGCGAACGCGGCAAGCAGCTCGAACAGGAAGTGATGGAAACCATCCGTGGCAAGATGCGCATCATCGGTCCCAACTGCCTCGGCGTCATGAGTCCTTTGAAAGGATTGAATGCGACCTTCGCATCCACCATAGCCCGTCCCGGCAACGTGGCCTTCATCAGCCAGAGCGGCGCGCTTTGCACGGCCGTTCTCGACTGGAGTCTGCGTGAGAACGTCGGCTTCAGCTCCTTCGTTTCCGTCGGTTCCATGCTCGACGTCAACTGGGGCGACCTTATCGATTACTTCGGCAACGACTCGCGTTCCCAGTCCATCGTCATTTATATGGAGTCCATCGGCGACGCGCGCGCCTTCCTTTCCGCCGCCCGCGAAGTCTCCCTCACCAAGCCCATCATCGTCATCAAAGCTGGACGCACCGCGCAGGCCGCCAAGGCTGCCGCATCGCATACCGGTTCGCTGACCGGTTCGGACGACGTGCTCGACGCCGCATTCCGCAGGGTCGGCGTGCTCCGCGTCAATTCCATCGCCGACATTTTCTACATGAGCGAAGTGCTTGCCAAGCAGCCACGTCCCAAGGGCAATCGCCTTTGCATCGTCACCAATGCAGGCGGTCCCGGAGTGCTCGCAACCGACGCACTCATACAGGGTGGCGGCGAACTCGCCGAGCTTTCCGAAGCAACCATGGCGGCACTGGACAGTTTCCTCCCAGCCTCGTGGAGCAAGAACAATCCGGTCGACATCCTCGGCGACGCCGAGCCGGAACGATACTCGAAATCGCTAAAGATCGCAGCCAACGACCCCAACATTGACGGCATGCTCGTCGTCATGACCCCGCAAGGCATGACCAATCCCACGCTGATCGCCGAAGAGTTGAAGCCCTACGCCCACAGCCTCGGCAAGCCCGTCATTGCCAGTTGGATGGGCGGCACCAGCGTCGCTGCCGGCGAAGAGATTCTCAACCAATGCGGAATTCCCAGCTTTGCATTTCCCGACACCGCCGTGCGCGCATTCAATTACATGTGGCAGTACGCCTACAACCTGAAGGGCATCTACGAGACTCCGCAGCTGACCGCGAAGGCCGATGGTCCCAACCGTGAAAGAGCGAATCAGATCATCAACACCGTTCGCGCTTCGGGCCGCACCATCCTTACCGAATACGAATCGAAAAAACTGCTGGAAACCTACGGTATCCCCACCACGGTCACCGAGATAGCCATCACGGAAGATGCCGCCGTCGAGTGGGCTGCAAAGTTGGGCTACCCCGTCGTACTCAAGCTCTACTCGCTCACCATCACCCATAAGACGGATGTGGGCGGCGTCGTGCTCAACCTGCGCGACGAAGCCGCCGTGCGCTCCGCCTTCCACAACATCAAGAGTTCGGTGTCGGAGAAGGCCGGGGAGGAGCACTTCCACGGCGTCACCGTTCAGCCCATGGCCAAGCTCGATGGCTACGAGATCATTCTTGGCGCCAGCGTCGATTCTCAGTTCGGCCCCGTTCTGCTCTTCGGAACCGGCGGACAACTCGTCGAAGTGTTCAAGGATAAAGCGCTCGCGCTGCCCCCGCTCAACTCCACGCTGGCCCGCCGCATGATGGAGCAGACCAAGATTTTCAAGGCGCTCAAAGGCGTTCGCGGACGCAAGTCCGTGGACATGGTCGCCCTGGAAGAGTTGATGGTTCGCTTCAGCGACCTGGTCGTCGAGAATCCGTGGATCAAGGAAATTGACATCAATCCGCTACTCGCCTCGCCCGACCGCCTGCTCGCGCTCGATGCGCGCGTCGTCGTCTACGGAACCGATGTCGCCGAAGCGGAACTTCCCCAGACCGCCATCCGTCCCTATCCCACGCAGATGGTTTCCAAGTGGACGATGAAGGACGGCGAAGAAGTCGTCATCCGTCCCATCCGTCCCGAAGATGAACCGCTCATCACCGACTTCCACCAGAAACTTTCCGAACGCACCGTTTACCTCCGTTACTTCCAGCCGCTGAAGTTGAGCCAGCGCACCGCTCACGAACGCCTCACGCGTATCTGCTTCATCGATTACGATCGCGAAATGGCGCTCGTGGTGGAACGCACCGCAAAAGACGGAACCCGGCAGATCGTTGCCGTCGGACGTCTGGGCAAACTGCATGGCCGCGAAGAAGCAGAACTCGCCGCCCTCGTGCGCGATGAGTTCCAGGGAAAAGGCATCGGTTCGGAACTCTATCGTCGCCTGCTCGACTTCGCGCGCAGCGAAAAACTTCTTCGCGTTCACTCCAACATGTTGGCCGAGAATCGCGAGATGCGTGCCATCTGCACCCACCTCGGTTTCAAGTTCGAATCCAACATCGAAGACAACATGATGAATTCCAGCATGACGCTGTAATCATCGCGTGAAGCAAAACTTTGGGCGGCCCGCAAGGGTCGCCCTTTTTCACGCCGTATTCATCCCTTCCACACGAACAGCCAATCCAACTCCAGCCAGTCGAACCACCCGCGGCTTCCGTTGCCGACGCAATGGCTAGGCGACCGTCGCAGGCCGCCTTCCATGAATCGCCATGCTTCCGGAAAAAGGCGCACCCGGCATGAAGGATTGGAACGAATTGATGCGACCGCTCGGCACGCGACAGGACATTCCGATGAAGCCGCAGGCGCCTGCCTACGAGTTGGGATTGCGGCTGTCAATTTTGGTCGGGTATCTTGAGTAACCACTCGCGATTGTCGCCCGGGTCCAAAATTTTGTGAGTCCTTGCCCTGCGCAATGTATCCAAAGCAACGAACCTGCTGTTCTAAGCATCCGGGAATAAAAGGTCTTATTGCGACGGAACACGCGAGTGCTGCCGTCTGCATCTTAAGTAGAGAAGTAAACGGACGCGTCTGCCGACAAATATCTTGCAGGCGCGTAAAATGCGACCTAGCTTCGGGTTCGCCCTCAGAAGTCCCTAAATCTGTCAGCTCCGCAGTCAGTCCCGCGGACCAGTTGTTCCGGATTTTCTAGCATTGGAATACTTCAGCGGCGTAGCTGAGAAAGTGGGCAGCAGTTGCTTCGGGGAAGGTTTTTTCCTTGGCACTTTGCAAAGTCAATGCTCCTGTTATAATCACGGGTTCCTGTGACGCATGTCACAAACAGCTCAGCACAACGCTCACTGAAACATCTTTTAAAACCGGAACTCCAAGGGCCTGCGCGACAACGTGGTGTGCGTCAAACCCTTGGTGTAAAACTTCGCGGATCGGTTGCGTCGCGGATCATCCGGACAACAGGGAAGGGGCTTGCAAGCTACTTTCCCGGGTACGAATGGATAGCTTCATAGATGGCGCAAATCTTCCATAGAAGCAGCAACTCACTCGCACGCGTCTCCATGCTTGGCGCGGTGGTGCTGGTCGCCGGCCTGTTGTGGGCCGCCTCCGAGTTCCAGCGCTCGCCCTATTTCACCTATGCAGGCGAAGCCAAGATGCAGCCCGTGCCGTTCAGCCACCAGCACCACGTCGCCGGACTCGGCCTCGATTGCCGCTATTGCCACACCTCGGTCGAGACTTCCGGATTCGCCGGCATTCCGCCCACCAAGACCTGCATGAACTGCCACTCGCAGATATGGACCAACGCTCCCATGCTGGAGCCCGTCCGCGAGAGCTATCGTTCCGGCAAATCGCTGGTCTGGACGCGCGTCAACGACCTTCCCGATTTCGTTTATTTCGACCACAGCATTCACATCAACAAGGGCGTCGGTTGCGACACCTGTCATGGACCGGTCAACAAGATGCCGCTCATGTACAGCTACGCCTCCTTGCAGATGGAATGGTGTTTGAACTGCCATCGCGCGCCGGAAAAATTCCTCCGTCCCCGCGACCAGGTATTCAACATGGATTACCAGCAGCCCTCTTCGTCGAAGCCGGTCAGCGTGAACGGCAAGACCTACACCGACCAGCTCGCGATGGGCAACGACCTCAAGCAGGCGTATCACTTGCGTTCCGTGACAGACATTACGAACTGCAACACCTGCCACCGGTAAGGCCACGGCAGCAATCACAAGAATTCGATTTCGGAAACTAAAAGAGCGAATGGATAACGAGCAGAACACGAAGGGCGCACAGGAACCAGCCAAGCCGAAGGCAGACGTCTGTCCTACCAAGCGCGGCAAGCTGGAGCTTTCTGAAGTCCGCGACATGCTGACGGAAAAGAAGGGGCCGCAATATTGGCGGACCTTGGATGAGCTGTCGCAGACTCCCGAGTTTGAGGAAATGCTGCACCGCGAATTCCCGCGGCAGGCCTCGGAGTGGGAAGGCGGCGGAACATCGCGTCGCGACTTCCTCAAAGTCATGAGCGCGTCTCTTGCGCTCGCCGCACTCAGCGCCTGCGTCAAGCAGCCGCTCGAGCCCATCGTTCCTTACGTGCGCCAGCCGGAAGAGATCACGCTCGGCAAGCCCCTGTTTTTTGCCACCGCATTTCCCATGCCTATGGGCGCTGTGCCCGTGCTGGTTGAAAGCCATGAAGGCCGGCCCACCAAGATCGAAGGCAATCCGCAACATCCAGCAACCCTCGGCGGAACCGACGTCTTCACCCAGGCCAGCATCCTCACGCTATACGATCCCGACCGTTCGCAAACCATCACCTATCTTGGCGACGCGCGGCCTTGGGGACAATTCCTCAACGCCATTCGCGGTCCCTTGAACGCCCAGAAAGCTGCCGGCGGCGGCGGACTTCGTCTGCTTACCGGCGCAGTCACCTCGCCCACGCTCGCTGCTCAGATACGCGATTTCCAGAAGCTCTATCCCCAGGCCAAGTGGCATGTTTGGGAGCCCGTCGCGCACGGAAACGCCCGCGCCGCTTCGCAAGCCAGATTCGGTCAGCCCATCGATACGCAATACAACTTTGAAAAAGCCGAAGTGGTCGTCACCCTCGATGGCGACTTCCTCTCCAGCGGCTTCCTCGGATTCCACCGCAACGCCCGGCAGTTTGCTGCGCGTCGTCGTCCTGAACTCAAGGAAGCGATGTTGCGTATGTACGCCGTCGAGAGCACGCCGACCAACACTGGCGGAAAAGCCGACCATCGTCTTCCCGTCCGTGCATCGGAGGTGGAGTCCATCGCGCGCGCCCTCGCCGCACAAGTTGGAGTCGGCGGCGCCAGCGTGAATCTGCAAGGCGAGCAGGCAAAGTTTGTTGCCGCCGCCGCAAAAGATTTGCAATCCAAACGCGGACGTTGCGTCGTCGTTCCCGGAGAACATCAGTCCGTCGCCGTTCACATGCTCGCGCACTCCATGAACCAGGCGCTCGGAGCCGTAGGCCAGACGGTCATCTACACCGACCCCATCGAAGCCGCGCCCGTCGATTACACCGCCTCGCTCAAGGAAATAGTCGGCGACATGAATGCCGGCAAGGTTGACATCCTCATCATGGTCGGCGTCAATCCTGTATACGACGCCCCTGTCGATCTCAATTTCCAGCAGGCCATGGACAAGGTTCCGCTGCGTGTACATCAGGGCATGTATCAGGACGAGACCTCGCGTCTCTCTCACTGGCACATCAACGGCACCCACTACCTCGAGCAGTGGGGCGATGCCCGCGCCTTCGACGGAACCGCCAGCATCATCCAGCCTCTCATCGCTCCGCTCTACAGTGGACGCAGCGACCACGAGTTGTTGGCCATGATGAATGGCCAGTCCGACGCCAGTGGATACGACCTCGTTCGCAAGTACTGGCAGACCCAGCACACCGGTCTCGATTTTGAAAGCTGGTGGCGTCGCTCGCTGCACGATGGCCTCATCGAGGGAACGACTTCCGCTCCCAAGACAATCGCCGCGAAGGGAACTGCGATTCCCGCTGCGCCGCAATCCAGTGGCAGCATGGAAATCATGTTCCGCCGCGATCACACCATCTACGACGGACGCTTCGCGCAGAACGCCTGGCTTCAGGAAACTCCGAAGCCGATGACGCAGCTTACCTGGGACAACGCCGTTCTTCTCAGCATTGCCACCGGCAAAAAGCTCGACATCAAGACCGAAGACCTCGTCGAACTCGAGTACCAGGGACGCAAGGTGAAGGGCGCCGTCTGGCTCACGCCCGGCCATCCCGACAACGCGGCCACCGTCTATCTTGGCTACGGACGCGACAACTCGGGACGCGTAGCTTCCGGCCTCGGCTTCAACGCTTACAAGCTTCGTCGCTCTGACGCGCCGTGGTTCGATAGAGGATTGAAGCTCACCAAGACCGGCGAAACCTACGAACTCGCTTGCACGCAGGGTCATCAGAACATGGAAGGCCGGGCGCTAGTTCGCGCCGCCACGCTCGAGGAGTTCATCAAGAATCCCGGCTTCGCCCATGAGATGGTCGAAGCTCCTGCCCCCGGTCTCACCATGTACGCGGCCTACCAGTACAAGGACCACAAGTGGGGCATGACCATCGACATGAATTCCTGCATTGGCTGCAAGACTTGCGTAGTCGCCTGCCAATCGGAAAACAATATTCCTGTCGTCGGCAAGACCGAAGTCAAGCGCGGCCGCCACATGCACTGGCTGCGCATAGACACCTATCACGAAGGAACGGCGGAGAATCCCAAGAGCTACTTCCAGCCCGTCCCTTGTATGCAATGCGAGAACGCGCCCTGCGAGGTTGTTTGTCCCGTAGGCGCAACCGTTCACAGCGCCGAAGGCCTGAATGACATGGTCTACAACCGCTGCGTCGGCACCCGCTATTGTTCCAACAACTGTCCCTACAAGGTGCGTCGTTTCAACTTCCTGCTCTTTACCGCTCCCGTCTGGGACTCGCCGCAGTTGTCCATGCTGCAGAATCCCGACGTCACCGTTCGCAGCCGCGGCGTCATGGAAAAGTGTAACTACTGCGTACAGCGCATCACCCATGCCCGCATCAGCGCCGAAGAAGACAACAACCGCAAGATTCCCGATGGCGAAGTTCTCACCGCATGTCAGCAGGCTTGTCCGGCCGACGCCATCGTCTTCGGCGATATGAATGACCCCAACAGCCGCGTTTCCAAGATGAAAGCCATGCAACGTAACTTCGGCCTTCTGGAAGAACTGAACACTCGTCCGCGCACGACCTATATGGCCGTGGTGCGGAATCCGAATCCCGAGCTCGAGCCTCAGCAAAAGCGCGAAGAGCACGCAAGCTTAGCCGTGGCCGACGCAGGCAAGGGAGTATAGGCAGCGATGCAACAAGGTCCTGAAGAAAAGACGATCACCGAAGAGCGACTCCTGCCGGGACAGCCGGCAACGCTGGCACCGGGCCATACGCTCGGCTCCATCACCGACAAGATCTCGTGGGTGGTGTTGCGACGTCCCATCACTCTCGGATGGGTCAGCGGATTCGCCATTGCCTTTGGTCTGCTCATGCTGCTGCAACTCGCCATCGGATATCTCCTCTTCCGTGGCGTAGGCATCTGGGGCATCAACATCCCGGTCGGCTGGGGCTTCGCCATCATCAACTTCGTTTGGTGGATCGGTATCGGCCATGCCGGAACCCTTATCTCCGCCATCCTGCTTCTGTTGAAGCAGAACTGGCGCAACTCCATCAATCGCTTTGCCGAAGCAATGACGCTGTTCGCCGTGGCCTGCGCCGGTATGTTCCCGCTCATCCATACCGGACGCCCCTGGCTCGCCGTTTATTGGCTCTTCCCCTACCCGAACACCATGGGTGTGTGGCCGCAGTTCCGCAGTCCGCTCATTTGGGACGTCTTCGCCGTTTCCACCTACGGAACCATTTCCTTGCTCTTCTGGTTCGTCGGACTGATTCCTGATCTTGCGACCTTCCGCGACACGGCGAAAAATCCCGTCGCGCGTTTCGTTTACGGATTGCTCGCCATGGGATGGCGCGGTTCTGCCCGCCACTGGAAGCGCTACGAAAGCGCCTACCTGCTGCTCGCCGGATTGGCCACGCCGCTCGTGCTTTCCGTTCACACCGTCGTAAGCTTCGATTTCGCGGTTTCGATTTTACCCGGTTGGCACACCACCATCTTCCCGCCGTATTTCGTGGCTGGTGCCATCTATTCCGGCTTCGCCATGGTGCTCGTCCTCGCCATTCCGATCCGTCAGTTCTACGGGATGAAGGACATGATCACCGAGCGCCATCTCGACAACGCCGCCAAGGTCATGCTCGCCACCGGACTCATCGTCGCCTACGGCTATGCGATGGAAGTTTTCTTCGCCTGGTACAGCGCCAACGGCTTTGAGCGATTCATGATGCACAACCGCATGTTCGGCCCATATGGATGGGCATACTGGATGCTCATCGCCACCAACATCGTGATTCCGCAGGTGCTCTGGATACGCAGCGTGCGCCTTGCGCCCTTCAAATTGTTCCTCGTCTCCATCGTCGTTCTTGTTGGTATGTGGATGGAGCGCTTCGTCATCGTCGCCGTCAGCCTGCACCGTGACTTCCTCCCGTCCTCGTGGGGCATGTACGTTCCCACTCGTTGGGACTGGATGACTTTTGTAGGAACCCTTGGCCTGTTCTTCACCGCCATGTTCCTCTTTATCCGAATCATGCCGATGATCTCCATCTTTGAAATGCGCACCCTCTTGCCGGAATCGAAAATCGAGGAGGAGGTGGCCGCCCATGACTGAAGCTCCTGTTTACGGAATCATGGCTGAGTTCGATAACCCCACCGACCTGCTTCATGCAACCGAAGCAACGTACGCCGCCGGTTATCGCAAGATCGATGCCTACAGCCCTTATCCCATCGAAGAACTCTCAGACGCAGTCGGCTTCCACAAGACGCGCATTCCGCTCATCGTTCTTTGCGGCGCGATCCTTGGCGGACTATCCGGCTTCGCTCTTCAGTACTGGATTTCGGCTATCAGCTATCCGCTCAACATTGGCGGACGCCCCTACAATTCCTGGCCGGCGTTCATCATCGTTACCTTCGAGATGACCATTCTCTTCGGCGGAATCTCCGCCGTCGTCGGCATGCTCGGACTCAACGGATTGCCGCAGCCCTATCATCCGGTCTTCAACAATCCGCGCTTCACTTCGGCCTCGCGCGACCGCTTCTTCTTATGTATCGAAGCCTCTGACCCGAAGTTCGAGATCGATCGTGTGCAGCAATTCATGCAAGGTTTCAACGCGCTGGATGTGACGGAGGTGACGCATTAATACCTCGGCGCAACTCACGCTCACTCCTCGCCCCGCAAAGGCTATGAAGAAATTGATTGCCCTGGCCTGCCTCTCCGTCGCCGTGCTCAGCGGATGCAGACTCGACATGCACAATCAGCCAAAGTACAAGCCGCTGCGCATCAGCGAGTTCTACTCCGACAAGCGCTCGTCGCGTCCCATCATCGAGGGCACCGTCGCTCGCGGACAACTCAAGGCTGATACCTATTTCTATACGGGAAAAGTCGGCAACAACGTTGGCGAAGAATTTCCGTTCCCCATCACCGAACAGGTGATGCAGCGCGGACACGAGCGTTTCAACATCTACTGTTCCCCGTGCCACTCCGAACTTGGCGATGGCAATGGAATGATCGTCCAGCGCGGATTTCGCCGTCCGCCCTCCTATCACATCGAGCGCCTGCGCAAAGCGCCCGTCGGACATTTCTTCGACGTCATGACCAACGGCTTCGGAGTCATGCCTGACTACGCTTCGCAGATTCCCGTGAAGGATCGCTGGGCCATCGTCGCCTACATCCGCGCGCTGCAAGCCAGCCAGAGCGGCACTGCTGCCGACCTTCCCGCTGGAACGCAGATTTCCAAATCCGCGCCCGACATCATCCACGTTGGCCCTGGCCCGAAGATGGAAAGCACCAAGGGAACGCCTGGCGAATCCGGCAACCTCCGCAAGGAATCGGGAGAACATAAATGAGCACGACGGATCTTCAAACTCGAGATTTCGCCGCCCCCGCTTCTTTGGCCAAATATCGTACCCGGGCCTTGATCGTCGGCGGACTGGCAGCCATCATCGCTCTCATTGGCGCATTCACTGCGCCTGAGCACTTTTATCGCGGATACCTTATCGGCTACATGTGGACGCTCGGCCTCGCGCTCGGCGGACTCGTACTGCTCATGCTCGGACACCTCACGGGCGGCCAGTGGTGGATGATGAGTCGCCGCATCTTTGAAGCGGCCTCGCGCACCTTGCCCGTATGGGCCATCATGTTCATCCCCATCGCAATCGGGATGTACACCGGCAAACTCTATATCTGGACCAACCAGGCGCTCGTCGCCACCGACAAGGTTTTACAGGACAAGCATCCCTACCTGAATCCGACCTCGTGGCTTATTCGGGCCGTCCTCTGGCTCGCCATTTGGAATGCCATGTCGTTCATCCTGAACAAGTGGTCTGCCGATCAGGATGTCGATGCGAATCCCAATATCTGGCGCAAAATGAAAGCCGTCTCCGCTCCCGGCATGGTCATCTGGGCGTTGACCATTACGCTGGCATCGGTAGATTGGATCATGTCGCTCGATCCCCATTGGTTCTCCAGCATCTACGGCATGTTGTTCATGATCGGACAGGCGCTTTCTGCGCTGGCCTTCACCATCATCGTGCTGGCGCTGCTCTCGGAATATCAACTCTTCAGCGAGATCGTCACCGCCACGCGCCTCCACGATCTCGGAAAACTGCTGCTGGCATTCACCATGGTGTGGGCGTATTTCAGCTTCTCGCAGTTCCTCATTACCTGGATGGCGAATCTGCCTGACGAAATCTCCTGGTACCTGGATCGCACAACGGGCGGTTGGGGCGTGGTCGCTCTCCTGGTGATCGCCGGACAATTCGTGTTGCCCTTCGCGCTGTTGCTCTCGCGCAATCTCAAGCGCGACACCAGTCTTCTCGTGCCGGTTGCAATGCTCGTCATCTTGATGCGCGCCGTCGATATCTACTGGCTCACCGTGCCCAATCCCAATCCCGCCTTTCACTACGTAGCCGGCGAGGGACACTTCAGTTTGCATTTCACTCACATCGCCGCGCCTCTCGCCCTTATGGGAATCTGGCTTGCGGTGTTTTTCTGGAACCTGGCTCAGCGACCGCTGCTGGTGCGCACAGAGCCCATGTTGCCCAAACTGTGGGAGCGCAGCCATGGACACTAATAAGCGCGATCACGATATCGATCACGATGACATGCGCAATCCCGAGGTCTCGTACGAACGCACAGACCTCGGTGCGCGCGGCATCATACTGTTCTTCATCGGACTCGCAGTCTTCGGCATTCTCGCGTCGTTCGCCGTGGCCGGGCTCTACCGCGCTTTCTCCGTGATGGCCGCGAAACTCGACCCGCCGCAGAACCCCATGGTCAAAGTCGAGCCTGTGCCCCAACCTGGCATCATGCAGAACACCGCTGGGGCAAACACCGTCAAGTACCCAGAGCCGCGCTTGCAACAAGACGACGCTACCGACATGGACAGATTTAAATGGCAGCAGCGAGCGATGTTGAACGCGCAACCTTGGCAGGACGAATCCGGCGCCGTGCACCTACCCATCGAACAGGCTATGAAACTCGTACTCCAACGTGGACTTCCGACTCGCGCTGCCCAACCGGTCGACGCCAGCGACCAGACCGCATCCATCGGACAGACTGATACCGGCAATCGCAATATGAATCAGGTACAACGCCCTACGGACGCAAGTAGCGTTCCGGCTGAAACTAAAAAGCAGTAGAGGCAATCATCCGCTGCCGCAAGACAGCAGAAACGGAACACAGTTTTGAAAGGCCATATGCAACAGATCGCAAGGGCGGTGCTAATGGCAACAATGTTGGCCGCGGCATCCTTCGCCTCCGCGCAGAACAACGCGCAGGAAACAAAGACCCCGCCGCCCCCGGGGCTGGCTAATGTCAGCATCGACCAGCGTCTCGACGCGCAGGTTCCGCTCGACCTCCAGTTCAAGG
>JBBRZF010000070.1:0-16016 GCA_038236965.1 Terriglobales bacterium
CCCGCGCCGCTCTACGACTCGCTGGAGACGGTGCTGCTCACCAGTTCCCTGACGCGCCTGCGCGACCACCTGGGCGCCGAGAATGCCACCGTGAAGCGGGCGCTCCATGGCAAGACACCGGCCGAAGCCGCCAAGCTTTACGTCTCCGGAAGCAAGTTGAAGGATGTCGCCTTCCGGCAAGCGCTCTACAAAGGTGGATGGGACGCGGTGAAAGCGTCGGACGATCCGCTTGTCGCACTCATGCGCGATATCGACTCCGACGCTCGCACGATACGCAAGCGTTACGACGACGAGGTTGACGCCGTGGTTCGCCGTGAAGGCGGACGCATTGCTCAAGCGCGCTTCAAGTCCGGCGGCGATGACCTTTATCCGGACGCAACGTTCACGCTTCGTCTCAGCTTCGGCGTGCTGAAGAGCTACACGGAAGACGGTCGCGGCAGCATCGTTCCCAAAGGCACCGAGATAGCGCCTCTTACCACACTCGGCGGCGCGTTCGAGCGCGAGAAGAAGATGGCTGCGAAGCCTCCGTATAAACTTCCCGATTCCTGGCACGCGATGAAGTCGAAGATGAAGCTCACGACGCCGGAAGATTTCGTTTCCACCGCGGATTCCATCGGCGGCAGTTCTGGGTCGCCGGTGATCAACCGCGCGGGAGAGATCGTCGGCATCAACTTCGACCGCAACATGCAAGGTCTGGGACGCAACTTCTATTACTCGGAGATTGGCATGCGGCAGATCGCTGTCGATGTCCGCGGAATTCTGGAGGCCGTTCGCACCGTGTACAAGGCTGATGGCCTGGCCAACGAACTCACGACCGGGAAACTAGCCGACGAGAAAACCGCAGCAACCAAGTAGTTCAGCGCGGTGTCCTGCATTTGCTCGACTTTGGTTCAGAGAGTGAACCAAAGTCGGGTCGATGTGGGCACTAGGCACCCTCCCTCCGGCTTTCCTCTCTTTCTAAAATCCTTGTTTTCAATATTTTGCGGGGAATTGATTCGCAAAATATTGAAACGATTGGGCTTAGAGGTCAAATTCTAGATAACAAGGAACTTAGCGGAGCTATTGAACCGAGACCTTTGAACCAAGTTCAAAAGCGGGAACCACGAAGGACACCAAGGGACACAAAGGAAACTTAGGGATTAGGCCCGGCGGGCTCGGCATTGCCGAATCCGCTCCGAAGGATGTAGGCACTCGCCAATGGGCTAACGCCCTATCTGACTCCAGCCTTATTCGCCGGGCTAAAGCGCGGCGCTTCCACCGGGTCCCTTTGTGTCTTTTTGTGTCCTTTGTGGTTCGTTTTTTTGATCTTGGTTTCAGAACCAAGTTCAAACAAAGGCCGCGCTGATTGAGCGCGGCCTTTGTTTGTTCTCTGTATCTAGTATGACACATTGGAGGGGGTCAACTGGACATTGCAGGCGAAACTCAATTTGGTTTGTTTTGTTTGAGTTGGGAGTTTTGAGGGGCTGCCAAGGGCTTGACAAGATTTTTGGGAGCCGCGAGGTTGAGCGGGAGGCCAACCTGAAGAAGAAAGCCGCATCCTATTGGGCGGAACGTATAGCTGCGCTCAGAAGACGCAGTGGAAATCGCTCTCGGTTTAAACACAAACCTTCAAACCCTACCTCCCACCGCACAAGTTCTTAATCGTTCGCCTTTGAGCGCTGCGTATCAGGCTCCTTGGCCATAAGCCCATTCGCAATTGTTGATCGATAACCCGTTCGAAGCGTAAGGAGAATTTATGAACACGATCACCGTGAAAGACGGCACGCAGATTTACTACAAAGATTGGGGCAAGGGGCAGCCTATCGTTTTCCATCATGGTTGGCCGTTGTCGGCTGACGAGTGGGATGCGCAAATGATGTTCTTTATGGAGCACGGCTTCCGGGTGATTGCTCACGATCGCCGAGGGCATGGTCGCTCTACACAGACGGAGACCGGAAACGACATGGACACCTTCGCGTCCGATGTTGCCGAACTGGTGAAAACGCTTGATTTGAAAAATGCCATTCACGTCGGTCACTCGATGGGCGGCGGTGAGGTGATTCGCTATGTCGCACAACACGGCCAGGAGCGAGTGGAAAAAGCGGTGCTCATCAGCGCCGTTTGTCCGAGCATGTTGAAGTCGGAGAAGAATCCTGATGGACTAGCGATGAAGGTGTTCGACGAGATTCGCGAGGGGACGGCCAACCATCGCGCACAGTCCTACGAAGACTTCACCACTCCTTTTTATGGCTATAACCGTCCGGGTGCAAAGGTATCGCAGGGCATAAGGGACAACTGGTGGAGGCAAGCGATGATGGGCGGGGTGAAGGCCCAATACGACTGCATCAAGGCCTTCTCTGAAACCGAGTTTTACGAGGACCTGAAGAGCGTTGATGTACCTGTCCTGCTGCTGCATGGCGAAGACGACCAGATTGTTCCGTACAAGACCTCGGCAGCAAGGTCGATCAAACTCCTGAAGCACGGGACGCTGATAACGTATAAGGATTTTCCGCATGGCATGCCGACAACGCATGCTGACAAGATCAACGCCGACCTTCTTGACTTCGTGACTGGGGCAAGCGGATTGCGCAAAGCGGGGTAGGAACAAAATTTTGAACCAAAACCTTGAACCACAGAGGACACAAAGGGACACGAAGGGCACGAAGGAAACAGGGGTTAGGACCGGCGGGCTCGGCATGGCCAATCCGCTCCCGCGAAGGATGTAGGCACTCCAAATCGCGGGGACTAAAAGCCGCGTTGACGGCGACCTTTAATGGCACGGCTAAAGCCGTGCCCTGACACGAACCCGTTTGGGTATGTAGGGCACCAATAGAACGACGAAGCGTGAGGCATTTTCTCTGTGTGGATGCGGCTAATCGCGTGACCGGATTCGGGAGGCGTCGATGCGCGAGGAATCGATTTTGATATCGCGTTCGAGGATGAGTTCGAGATTGGTTCCGCGGTCGAAGCGGACGTCGGGACCGCGGGTGAGGAGAATGGTTCCGAGTCCGACGGCGGTTCCAGCTAGGCCTCCGATGCCTGCGCCCTTGAGGCTGCGCGTGGCGCTGGCGCCGATGACGGTTCCGGTGGCGGCGGTTCCGGCGACGGTGGCTGCGTCCTTGCCTTTACCGCCTTCTCCCTGCACCGTTCCTTCATTGTCCTTCATGTGAGCGTATTCGCTGCCGGGCGCCTGGTCGAGCACGGACGGAAGCAGCACGGTGTATCCGCTGGGAAAGATCATGGAGGTGAAGCGGACGACGAGTTCGGCTTTGCCGGTGACGCGTCCGGGACGCTGGACACGCTTGATGACGCCTTGCACGTAGGTTCCCTGGGGAATGACGATGCGGTCGTTGGCGACGATGGGGAAATTCGTCTCCGCGTAAACGTTGTCATTCTCACGCGCGTTCTTGGTGGAGATAGCGCTGCGCAAGATGAGCGGAACCTTGGTTCCGGCGGCAACGGTAATCATGGTGCCGTGCTCGGAGCGCTGCGAGAGTTGAGGCTGTTCGGCTGGGGCCGGTTGAGCTGTGGCGACGGCGGTCAACAACAAGAGCGAGATGAGAAAGCGCATTGCATCCTCCGGAGAGTTGAACACGAACATTGTAGGAGAGTTTCGGAAAAAGCGCATTTTACGTTCTCCGAACAGAGGGTGGGGGCAGGGTTCTGAAACCGAGATCAAACACTGAACCACAAAGGGCACAAAGGGACACGAAGGGACACAAAGGAAACTTAGGGAAGGGGCAAGAAACGAAATCTAATCTTCAAGGTCGTGGTTTTCCTTGGTGAACCTTCGTGAAACCCTCGTGAACCTTCGTGAAACCTTCGTGTCTTCGTGGTTCCCGCTTTGTGAACTTGGTTCTGAAACCGAGGATCAAAAAAACCGAACCACAAAGGACACAAAGGGACACGAAGGGAAAACTTTGGAAGAAGAACCTTGGAAGAAAAACTAACGGTCCGTCTATTACTGCTCGTCTTTATTCCGCGCTTGTGATGACGGTGAACACCACACGATCAATAGAGCAGGTATTTGCGGCGAAGTTGGAGGAATTGCTGTTGGGCGTCGCGCCATTCGTCGGCGATGCGGCGAGGGTCTTCACCGCGCTGGATGGCTTCGAAGCTGGGGCGGTCGAGAAGCAGTTCGTTCATGCGCGCAATCTTGTAGTCGTTGGGATAGAGCTTGAGCATGGCGGAAGCGAGTTCGACGCCGAGTTCGGCGGCCTCGAGGGAGTTGCGATCGGCGACGATGAGATTGATGCCGGAGCAAAGCTGGTTGGCGTAGTTGCTGGATGCAGGCGTGAATTGGACGGGAACGAAACGGATGCCGGAGATGTTTCGGGCGTTGAGGAAGTCCGCGAGTTGGCGGGCGTTGATCCAGGGTGCGCCGAGGATTTCGAAGGGCGTGTCGGTGCCGCGTCCGACGGAGACGTTGGTGCCCTCGACCATGCCGACACCGGGATAGAGCGTGGCCTGGGCGACGCTGCGGAGGTTGGGCGAGGGATTGGTCCAGGTGATTCCGGTGGAGTCGAACCAATCTCCGCGCTGCCATCCCTGCATGGCGACGATTTTGAGGCGAGCGTGAATTCCCTTCTCCTCGTTGTACATCTTTGCGAGTTCGGCGATGGTCATGCCGTGGCGGAGGGGACGGGGAAAGTAGTTAAGGAAAGACTCGGGCCCGTTTTCTGAGATTGGACCCTGGACGAAAGATCCGGTGATGGGATTGGGGCGATCGAGGACGATGAGTTCGATGCCTGCGGCTTTGGCGGCTTCGAGAAAATATCCGAGGGTGGTTTCGTAGGTGTAGAAGCGGACGCCGGCGTCCTGTATGTCGAAGACGAGGGCGTCGAGATTTTTCACGACGTCGGGCGAGGGGTGGCGCTGAGAGTCCTTCGCGCCGTAAACGCTGTAAACGGGAACGCCGGTGACCTTATCGCGCGAGTTGGCGATGTCTGTGGTGTCGAGGGTTCCGGTGACGCCGTGTTCGGGACTGAAGATAGCGGCGAGTTCGATGCCGGGCGCGTGAGCGAGAACGTCGATGGAGCGGCGTCCCTGGGCATCGACGCCGGTTTGATTAGTGAGGAGGCCGATGCGGCGCGGCTTGGCGGGCGATGGATTTGCGGCGGAGGAGTTGGCGTCGGGCGGAAGAAGGGCGGCGAAATTCTGTTCTTCGAGAACGTCGAGGCCGGTCTTCACGTGTCCGTTGCGCGAGGCGAGGCGACGGGTGGCGGTCATGGCTTCGTTGTATCCGGTGATGGCGGCGAAGCGCTGCTGGTCTTCGTCTGAAACCTTAAGGTCGAGAGCGGCGGCAGTGGCGGTGGCGATCTTCGTGCGCAGGGCGACAACGCCGCCTCCGGTGCGAAGATGCGGATGCACGCCATTGGCGAGGATGATGATGAACGTCTTGGTGGCGGGATCGATCCAGAGCGAGGTTCCGGTGAAGCCAGTGTGTCCGAAGCTGCCGATGGGGAGGAGTTCGCCGCGATTGCTGGAGAAGGGCGAATCGATGTCCCACCCGATGCCGCGCAGGACGGTGGCGGTGGGAGGCTGTTGCGGCGAAGTCATCTTGGCGACGGTGATGGAGGAGAGCGGACCCTTGCCATCCATGAGAGATTGCGCGAAGACGGCCATGTCATCGGCGCTGGAGAATAATCCTGCGTGTCCGGCGACTCCGCCCATGCGTCGGGCGGTGGGGTCGTGCACGACGCCGCGCAACATCTGGTTGCGCTCATCGTATTCGGTGGGCGCGATGAGAGGCAGCCAGGCGGTGGGCGGAAGAAATTGTGTGTGATTGAGGCCGAGCGGTTCGAAGATGTGGGCCTGCGCGTATTTCTCCAGCGGCATTCCGGAGACGCGCTCGATGAGTTCGCCGAGGACGATGAAGTTGATATCGGAATAACGGAAGACGGTTCCGGGCGGCGCGACGGGAGTTTCCTCGTGGGCGCGGCGATAGGCTTCCTGCTTGCCTGTCCACTGCTGCTTGAGGTCGAGATCTTCGCGGAGGCCGGAGAAGTGGGTTGCGAGCTGGCGGATGGTGATGTCTTCTTTTCCGTTGTGCGCGAAGTCGGGGATGTAGCGGGAGAGGGGGTCGTTGAGGCGGACCTGACCGAGTTCGACGAGGCGCATGAGCGACAAGGCGGTGGCCATGGACTTGGTGAGCGAGGCGACGTCGAAGATGGTTTCGAGCGTCATGGGCTCTCGGCGAGGCTCGAGCGAGCGCGAACCGAAGGCTTTGCGATAGACCAGTTCTCCGTTGTGCGAGATGAGCACGACGGCACCGGGAAGCTGGTCGGCGCGGATGGCCTGCTCGATGATGGCGTCAATGGGGGCGAAACGGTCTCCGGAGGCGGGCTCCAGGGCGCGAGTGGCGGGCCTGGCATTTGCGGGCGACTTCTTCTGGCGAGTTTGCGGACGGGGATTCGCATGGCGCTGCGCGAACGCGGGTGAACAAAAGGTGAACAGCAGGGCGAAGAGGATGGCGACGCTCGGGATGAATGGGTAGGTTTTTCGCATGGACCGGATGAGTTAACGCGAATCTATTTTGAGAAACTTTGATTCGCGAATCTAACACGGGCTGTGCTGCAGCGGCGAGAGTTTATGATAGGTTTTCTCAACGGTGAGCAGGATGAGGCAAGAGCCATTCAAATCGACTCTGGATGCACTGGTCCCGGACTTCCATATGCAGGAAGAACGGTTTGCGCGGGCCTTCGCGCTGATCGACGGGGCTATTGCCCGGTCGGCGTTTCCCGGCGCGACGCTGGCGGTGATCCTGAATCACAGGCTGGTTGCGTGGAAAGGATTTGGCCGATTCACTTACGACGCGGAAAGCACGGTGGTGAGCCCGACCACGATCTACGACATCGCTTCGGTGACGAAAGTGGTTGCGACCACGACGATGGCGATGATGCTGTACGAACGGAATCGGCTGGAACTGGAAGCGCCGGTGGTGAGCGTGCTGCCGGAGTTCGCGATGGCGGGCGAGGGGCGTCGCGAGAAGGTGACGGTGCGCATGTTGCTGGCACATTCCTCGGGGCTGCCAGCGTACGTCCGGCTGTTTGAACAGGCTGCAACGCGCGAGGAACTGATTGCCATGGCGTTGCAGACGCCGCTGGCGCACGAACCGATGACGCGCGCGGAATATAGCGATATTGGATTCATCGTGCTGGGACTTCTGCTGGAACGGGTGGCGGGCGAATCGTCTGCTGATTTCTGCGAGCGAAACATTTTTGCTCCGCTGGGGATGGGCAGCACAGGCTATGGTGCGGCGGAGATATTGAAGACTACGATTGCGCCGACGGTGAATGACAAAGCGTTTCGGATGCGCGTGGTGCAGGGCGAAGTGCACGACGAGAACGCGAGCGTGATGGGCGGAGTGGCTGGACACGCGGGAGTTTTCTCTTCGTCCCATGATGTTGCCAGGTTCGCGCACGCGATGCTGCACGGAGGCGGGAAGCTGGTGCGCAAGGAGACGGTGGGGCTGTTCACGCGGCGGGAATCCGCGCCGGAGGGGACTTCGCGCGCGATGGGGTGGGACACGCCGTCGCAGCCGTCGCAGTCGGGGCACTACTTCTCTTCCCACTCGTTCGGACATCTTGGCTATACGGGAACGTCGCTGTGGTGCGATCCGGAACGCGGCCTTTCGGTGACGCTGTTGACGAATCGCGTGTGGCCGGACTGTTCCTCGAAGGCGATCACGCAGGTGCGTCCGGCTGTGCATGACGCGATTGTGGAGGCGCTGGACGCGAAGTGATGCATAAAGCGAAGCGGCAAAAAGCTCGAGGAAAGAATGGTTCGGGAGTGGTGACGGAGCGCGCGAATCCGGCGTCGGCTGGGCTGGACGCTATGACGTCGCTGGAGATTGCGCAGGTCATCAACCTGGAAGACCGTCGGGTTCCTCTGGCGATGGAGGCTGCGCTTCCGCAGATTGCGCTGGCGATGGATGCAGTGGCGAAGGCGTTCCGAAGCGGAGGCCGGTTGATCTATGTTGGCGCGGGAACGAGCGGAAGGCTGGGGGCGCTGGATGCAAGCGAGTGTCCGCCGACATTCCACGCGGACCCGAAGATGCTTCAATTCGTGATTGCGGGCGGAGAGAAGGCGCTGGGCAAAGCGCTGGAAGCGGCGGAGGATTCCGCGAAGCTTGGCAGGCGCGACATGGGGCGAAAGAGGCTTACGCGAAAAGATGTAGTGATGGGATTGGCGGCGAGCGGGCAGACTCCCTACACGATAGGCGCGCTGGAATTCGCGAGAGAAAAGGGCTGCGTCACGGTGGCGGTGACGGCGAACCTTGATTCTCCGCTGGAACGAGCGGCGGAAATCGCAATCGCCATCGATACGGGGCCGGAGGTTGTGGCGGGCTCGACTCGCATGAAGGCCGGCACAATGCAGAAGCTGGTGTGCAACATGATCACGACCGGCGCCTTTGCACGCATCGGGTACGTCTACGGGAACCTGATGGTGAACGTGCAACTGACGAATCACAAACTGCGCGAGCGCGGAATCGGAATCGTGCAACAGGTGTGCGGATGCGACAGGGAAAGCGCGATGCTTGCCTTGGAAAGCGCGAAAGGCAGCGTCCCGGTTGCGCTCGTGATGTTGCAATCCGCAGTGGGCGCGGGAGAGGCGCGAAAGAGATTGAAGGCTGCGAAGGGAAATGTTAGAGAGGCAGTGGGGTAAAGCAGTTGCCAGTTGCCGGTTGCCGGTTTTGTAGTAAGTAGCGAGTAGCGAGTGGAGAGTAGTGAGGTGTGAGTGGCGAGTCGTGAGTGGCGAGTGGCGAGTCGTGAGTAGTGACTGGCGAGTAACGAGTCGTGAGTAGTGAGTGGCGAGTAACGAGTAGTGAGTAGTGAGTAGTAAGAGCAAAAGCAAAGGCTAGAACATTCTAGGCAAGGGAAAAAAGGAACGGGGAGGCCGAGGCCTCCCCTTTTTGTGCGCTTTGCGCTCGTGATTAGTGAGTGGAAGTGAGTGGGGCGGGGTGGGTGAGGTGCGTGCTGCCCCAACCGCTCTCGGTGCAGTCGTCCCACGATTCGTTGAGATTGGTGACGAGGTCGTTCAAGGTGCTGAAGGTGTATCCAGTGGGCAATCCGTTTCCGGCAAGAGCGCTGTTGGTGAACGCGAGGATGTCGGAGATGGAAGCGCCGTCGAGGCTGGTGCCGGTTCCGGTAAGAATCTGGTTACCGAAGCCTGCGGGCATTCCGGCCACGCCGCTGAAGTAGACGTTGAGAGTGAGGGCAACGGTCTGCTCGGAGAGTTGGCCGCTGTTGGTGGCTGCGAGGTTGATGTAGTCAGATGCGAGTCCAGCGGAGGCTCCACCGGCGGGCGAAGTCAAATACGATTTGAGGTTTTCCGGGCCGGGCGAAAGCGAAGTCCAGCGCGCGCTGTGCTGCGAACCAGCGCCGTCATTGATGCCGATGGTGAGGTCTCCGGCAAAAACGGTCGCGAAGTTGGCGTCGAAGAATTGTCCCGGGACACCGCCGCCCTGGTATCCACCCTTGGTGTAGCTGCAGAAGGAGCCGGGATTGTTGACATTGCAAGCGTCGAAGGTGAAGTTGTAATTGGCACCCAGGTGGATTCCGCCCAGGTCGGTGGCGGCCGTGGTGACGTGGGGGTTATAGGACTGGCCGGGGGTGAGGGGAGCGTTGGGTGTGAATGTTGCAATCCTGGTGGCCCCGTCGTAAGTCACTGTTCCGGTGACGCCGTCGATGAAGAAAGAGGACGTGGTGATGGTGGAGGAATTCATCTGCTCGCTGAACATCACCTGGATGACACCACTGGGGGAGACGCAATCCTGCGTGATCCAGTGAACGCTGGGAGTGGAAGTGTTGGGTGTGGAGCGAGTCTCAACAAGGAAGGTGTACGGCTTGACGAGGTTTTTGCCGGCCATATCCTTGACGGCGGTGCTGACCGTGGGCTTGAAAGCGGAGTTGGCGGCAAGAGGGGCGGCGGGCTGGAAATAGGCGATGCGATTGAGAGCGTCGTAGCGCACGGTTCCAGAAACATTCGGGATAAAGAACGTCGCAGCCGTAATAGTGCTGCCATCCATGTCGCGATTGAACTTCACGAAGATTGGCTTATCGATGGCAACGAAATACTGGAGCGATGTGGCAGTGACGATCGGCGTGGTGGCGCCGATGTAAGGATCTTGCGTAAGCTGCATCGGGTTTCCCGAACTGCAAGCTGTTCCGAGGGACACCATCAACAGCGCTAATGCGAAAGCGAACAGTTGACATTTCATGGTTCGACCTTTCCGACCCCAGGGTTTTCAGTACTCAGGCAACTGGCCTATATCTTTGAGGAGAGCTGGCCAGAGCCCGTTGCCGTTACTAGTTACTAAACATTTGTGACATCAAGGACAATGCGATCACGGGAGGCGTGGAGCGTTCAGGCGCGGCGAGAGGCGGGGGTTGGCGCTGAATCACGAGGCATGGTGGCGGCGTACAATAAGACGACTTCAATGCGGAAGGCAAGCCTTCGCAGTCCCAAGGAAACGTATTCATGGATAAATTCGTTATTCGCGGCGGCAATCCGCTGCTTGGAAGCGTCCGCGTAAGTGGCGCGAAAAACGCTGCATTGCCGGCGATGGCAGCGGCTTTGCTAACGGAAGATCAAGTTATATTGGAAAACGTTCCGCAGGTGCGGGACATCGTTACGGAGCGCAATCTGCTGGCGGCGATGGGAGCGGAAGTCGAGCTAGGTTACGGGCGCGCACAGCACAGGACGACACTCTGCTGCAGGAACCTGAGCAAGAATCCGGAAGCGAGTTACGAGTTGGTGAAGACGATGCGGGCGTCCACGCTGGTGCTTGGGCCGTTGGTGGCGCGCATGGGCATCGCACGGGTCTCGATGCCGGGGGGATGCGCAATAGGGGCGCGGCCCATCGACCTGCACATCAAGGGACTGGAGCGTCTGGGTGCGACGATAACGCAGGACCACGGTTACGTGGAGGCGAAGGCCGAACGACTGAGGGGCAACCAGATAGTCTTCGACAAGATCACGGTGACGGGAACGGAAGACCTGATGATGGCGGCCGTGCTCGCCGAAGGCGAGACGGTGATGGAGAATTGCGCGCGCGAACCGGAAGTGATGGACCTGGCGAATCTGCTGGTAAAGATGGGAGCGAAGATAGAAGGCGCGGGAACCTCGACGATCCGTATTAAGGGCGTGGAAAAGCTGCACGGTGCGCGACACCGCATCATTCCTGACCGGATCGAAGCGGCGACCTTCATCATCGCGGGCGCGTTGACCGGGGGAGACCTGATGGTTTCATCGTGCGACCCTTCGCACCAGACGGGACTGCTGCAGAAGCTGGAAGAGGCAGGCGTGAAGTTCACGGTGGGCGCGGATTCGGTGCGGGTGATGTCGGAGGGGACGCTGCGCGCGGCGGATATCTCGACGGAAGAATATCCGGGCTTTCCTACCGATGTGCAGGCGCAGTACATGGCGCTGGCGACGCAGGCGGAGGGAACGTCGATCGTGACGGAAAATATCTTCGAGAACCGCTTCATGCACGCGCAGGAACTGACGCGCATGGGAGCGAACATCAAGATCGAAGGACGCAGGGCGATCGTGCGCGGCAAGACGCAGTTGAGCGGCGCGGCGGTTTTGGCGAGCGATCTGAGGGCATCGGCTTCGCTGGTTTTGGCGGCGCTGGTTGCGGATGGCGAGACGATCATCGATCGCGTTTATCATATCGACCGCGGCTATGAGCGAATCGAAGAAAAGCTGCGCGGAGTGGGAGCGCAGATGAGACGCATTGGCGAGATGCTGCCGAAAAAAGCCGTGGTATAGCGGCAAATAGCGCGTTTCTATTTTCTTGTGTTCTCAGTCAGGGCAAATGCGAAAAGCGGAGGCAGACGCCTCCGCTTTTTAGTTCGCGAACCGTTCGCCAAGATCTCCGGCCAGCACCGGACTCATTTGCGTAACAGATGAATGATCAAGTAAATCACCACGAATGGAACCGCTGCGAGCGCGAGAAGTACGACACAAAGTCCCACGAGAAAAACGCGGTCATGCCAACGCTGGACGCGGGTTTCGTGCGCGGAATGAAGTTTCAGAAGTTCAACATTTTTGCGATTTGATTTCCAAACGGCATCGAACGCGTCACCAACAATCGGCATGGATCCGGCGAGGGTATCGATCGCAATATTGGCGACCATACGACCAACCGTCGCGCGCGGAAGTCCACGTTGCCACGCGGAATAGACGATGAGAAATGAGGCGATACTGGAGATCAGGTCTCCAGCCCCGGGGATCAGCCCAATGATCGGATCCAGCCCGAAGCGAAAAGACGTCCCCGGAATTCGAAAGATGTCATCGAGCAGAGTGGCAAGGCGGGAGAGGGTTTCGTCGTCAAGGGAGCGCGAAGCGCGATCACGCGGCAGCGGCTCTCCGGGCGGAATGATGATGGGCTCGTCGTGAATCGGGCGGCGGGACATGTCCGGTTTGATGCGTGCCTTGTTCGCGAGTCTGCAAGGAACACGAGAAAAGAGGCGAGCGCAGAGCACTCGCCTCCCAGATGTACATGCGTTTTATCTCGTCATGCTTGCGGCGTTCGACATCTTGTTCTGCATGCTCGGCTGGCCGATGGCTTGAACGAACAGCTTGTAGGTTCCGGATGCGAGCGAGTATCCGGTCAGGTTCATGGAACGGGTTCCAACGGCTTGCTCCGCAAGTTTCATGAGGTTTGCGCCGTCCTTGGAGATGTAAATGTTGTAGTGATCAATCGTGTTCTCTTTGCCACCCGAGATGCTCCAGTAGAGTGTGCCGCTGGAGTGCTTTGCAGAGATGCTGACGCAGGTATCAATGCCGGTCTCTATCTCGGTTCCCTCTTCGTAATCATTCCAAGTCGGAATCTGAAGGGCTTCAAGTTGATGCGAAGCGGAATAGTGTTTGCCGATCGAGGCGAATGTGGAGAGCCACGTCTGTCCGCACTGCTGGCTGACGACACGGTGAGCGCTCCAGGCCGCGATGGTGTCATTGAAGCCTTTATAGCTGCTGCCAACGCCTAATTTCGGTTCCTTCGAGACGGCTGTGTTGTGGAAGTTGTCGAGATAACCAATGCCCATGTTTGAGGGATCGGAAGAGATGCCGACCCAGCCGAAGGCTCCGCTAGACTGCGTCTTTGTGAATCCGCCTGAGTTCCGGAAGACCAGAATCGGGTTGCCGGGGACGCTCGCGCGCACCTTGTTCCAGTCGATATTGAAACTATCAACGCTGAAGAACATCACGACCGGACGCCCGTCGCGACGCATGTAGCTAGCAGAGTTCCAGTAGGTGCGATAAGCGTACGTGAGGTCGCTGATCACTCTCGACGTCGGACTGCTTGCACCTTTCAGGGCACCGCCATCGTAAACGATACCGAACTTGAAGCCGGAGTGAAGTTCAGCCTGGTGAAAGAGGGCGAGGCTGGCGGTATTGATAAAACTGTTTCCTTGGCCGTACCAATCCACGAAAAGCCCATCGACGCCGCGGCTGATCATGTCGTTAACCTGGCGGGCGGCCTGTGCGGAGTCTGTGGAGTTGTACCCGATATTTATATGGTTCGACTTGCCGAACCATGGCTGCACGTGAACATAAATCTTGGTGGTGGCGCCAGCGTAGAGCAATTCCCGTATAGGAAGTTTGGAGATGTTGCGCGGAGCAGGATTGCCGTTCGACGTTCCGAAGAAGGTGCTGCTGGCGCTGGTGTTGTTGCTTGTCTGGATAGCGAGAGTTGTGGTTGGAGTGATGGTGAGCGTGCCTGCGAAGGCGCTGGAAGCGAATGCGAGAGAGAGTATGAATGCGAGAGGCTTCACTTGAAACTCCTGCGGTGGGTTATCCGCTGGGGTAAAGGTATGGTCGCAGGGCCCAATCAGCAGTAGAGTGTCTGCTTTACGGTCGCTAACGTAAGTACCTGAGTGAAGTGGGAGGAGTTACGTAGTACTTTTCCGAGGTTTCGGAGGTTTCGGAGGTTTCAAAAGCGAAGGCCCCGTTTTGAGGACGGGGCCTTTGATGTTGCGAATCCGCTACGGTCATTTCGCCGGTGCGGGTGCGGGAGTTGTGGGCGCGGCGTTGGGGGTGGGCGCGCTGAACTTCACGTTGGGGACCTGGCGCGAAGCTTCCGAGGCGGCGAAGTAGGCATCGTTCTTCTGGAAGCCTGCCCATCCGGCAAAAATGTTGTGCGGGAAGGTGAGCAGGTAGGTGTTGTAGTCCTGAATGGAATCGTTGTAGCGCTTGCGTTCGACAGCGATACGGTTCTCGGTTCCGGCGAGTTCGTCTTGCAGGCGCAGGAAATTTTCGTTGGAGCGCAGCTGGGGATAATTTTCCACGACTAAGAGCAGGCGTCCGATGGCGCCGTCGAGCTGGCCGTTAGCGGCGATCTTCTGCTGCGGGCTTCCGGCGGAGAGCAGGGCGGAGCGGGCTTTGGCGATGTCGCCGAAGACAGTCTGTTCCTGCAGGGCGAATCCCTTGACGGTTTCGACGAGGTTGGGAATGAGGTCAGCGCGGCGCTGAAGGACGATGTCTACCTGCGACCATGCGGCCTTCACGCTTTGGTCCTTGGCGACGAGGGTGTTGCGCACGCCGACGTACTGACCGAAGAAGATGAAGCCGAAGAGCAGGACCACGACGAGAACAATGATGAGCACTTTCATGTGTTTCTCCTGAATGCGTTTAGGAACCGACTGGCGGTTTGGCCTCCATGATGCGATCTACGGAAGCGGTTGCCTGTTCGATGGCTGCGAGATAACGCGCGAAGAGGCTGCGCACGTCGACGGTCTTGATGCTGATGCGTTTTTCCCGAATATCCAGTACCTGCTCAAAAGCGGAGGCGTCAAATTTTATCTCGGCAGCGAGTTTACGAACAGCTTCGCGGCGAGAGGTGGCCGGCGGAAATCCGAGGGCGATGAGCACGTGGCGAAAGAGCGTGGTGAACGAGGGGACGGAACGGATGAGTAGATCCTCGAGTTGGGCGTCCTTTGCGGCGAGTAGCGCTTGTTGACGGAGCAGGACGAGTTTTTCGCGCAGTTCGTATTCGACCTGCACACGATGAAGATCGAGTGGAATGTTGAGCGAGAGCAGCGGGTCTTCTCCGAAGAGAAGACGATGGTGCTGCTGCATGTCGAGCAGTTCGATGGTGAAGACGTCGGTGGAGCGTGAGAGTTCCTGTGCGGTCATGAAGAGCGGCGCGGCCTGCTTGTCCTTTGCCCACCACCGGGCAACGGGCGAGAGCGGCTCAAGAGCGGCGAAAGAGCCGTCGCGCAGGACACAAAAGATATTCAGGTTGGAGAAGCCGGGCTGGTATTCGCCGTTGGCCGCGGAGCCATAGAGGATGACGCTAAGGAGATTTGCTCCGGCGGCTTCGCGGATGCGTTGTACGAATTCGGTAAGCTTTGCTTCGGGAACCGTATTTTCAGCCATAGTTTGCTCGCTTGTTACCAACTGCTGCTTGCGCCTCCGCCACCGGAAGAGCCTCCGCCGAAACCCCCGAAGCCGCCACCACCGCCGCCGCCTCCGAATCCACCACCACCCCAACCGCCGCGTCCGCCGCCTCCGAGTTGCGAGAGCAAAATCCAGAAGAGGACGTTGCGCAAAGGGGTGAACATAAGGAGGATGAAACCGATGATGAGGAAGAGGACGGTGCGGGGAGAGAGCGACTGCGGAGGATTCTGCACGCGCTCAGCGGGAAGCTGGGGCGTGTTGCTGAGAGTGATCTTTGCGTCTTCGGCGATGACGTTGGCGACGCGGGTTGTGACCAGAAGCAGCGCGCCGCTGTAGTCATTGGCGCGTATCTGCGGAATGGCTTCACGCTGGAATCCGCCAACCTTGCCGTCGGGAAGAATAGGCTCGAGACCGTAACCGACCTCGATGCGCGCGCGGCGGTCCTGAATGGCATAGAGAATGAGGACGCCGCGATCCGTTCCCTTTTTTCCAATCCCCCACTGCTTGTAAAGATCGACGGCGTAGGAATCGACGTCGGCACCATCGAGCGTGTTGATGGTGACGAGCGCGACCTGCGCTTGGGCGTTCTGGTCGAGCTGGGTGCAGATGTTGGTGATCTGGGCGATGGCGGC
>JBBRZF010000071.1:0-15861 GCA_038236965.1 Terriglobales bacterium
CATTGAAGCCTCAGCGCGGGTACGCGATTACGACATCACGCTGGGCTTCCACGGCTCGGCGGACAAGTTGAACACGACGTATCGCTCGGACCCTCCGCTGCCTACGGCGGACATCATTGCGTTGCTGGCCCTGGGCCGGACGCGCGAGGAATCGGCCGGACTGGTGCAGACCTACGGAGCGAACACCAACGCGTCGCTAACCGAGTCTGCCTCCAATGCGATCCTGGGCACTGCGCTGAACGCTGCCGTCAGCAGCCGTGTGCAGAAGTTGTTCGGAGTAAGCCGCATCAAGATCGATCCGCAGGTAGGCGGACCGGAAAACAATCCCAACGCGCGACTCACGGTGGAACAGCAGGTGTCCAACAACATCACGCTGACCTACATCACCAACCTTTCGCAGTCGGCGCAACAGATCATTCAAGTGGAATACAACATCAATCGCAACGTGTCGATTCTGGCGGTGAGAGACCAGAACGGGGTGGTGGGATTTGATGTGCGGATCCGGCAGAGAAAGAGGTAAGAACGAATCGATTGCGAATCGGGGAATTGAAAAATTCGACTACGAATCGGGGGATTGAAGGTCAAAGGCAGGCAAAGGCAGAGGCAGAGGCAAAGGCAAAGACCGCGAGCGAGGGGCTCGCGCCACATCGAGCAACAGCCACATCGAGCAAGGGAGATTGCGAAGGGCTATGCTTCTTCGTCTTCTTGTTCTAGTTCGCCGACGGATGCTAAGCGTTGCTGGTCGGTGAAGAGTTCGCCAGCCTGGCGAATAGCTTTCCAGAGCGCATCTTTTCCGGTTCCGGTCTTCGAAGAGAATGGAACGACCTGATCGGTGCCCAGCGCTTTTCGCAACGCATTAACAGAAGCTTGTATCTTGCTGCCAACGCGGTCGGCCTTGGTGGCGATAACGATATGCGCGCGTCCGATGCTGCGCAGGTATTCAACGAGGTTAACGTCGTTCTGTTGCGGAGGGACGTTGGCGTCCACCAAACACAGGCAGAGAGCGAGTTGCGGGCGCGAGGCGAGATAGGGGTCGATAAACTTTGGCCATTCCTTCATCAACTCGCGAGGCACGCGCGCGTATCCGTAACCGGGCAGGTCGGCAAAGACCATATCTGCCTTAGGACGTCCGGGCCATCGTATCTCGAAAAAATTAATGGTCTGGGTGCGACCAGGAGTGTTGCTGGTCTTGGCTATCTTGTTGCCCACGAGGGAATTGATAAGGCTGGATTTGCCTACATTCGAGCGTCCGAGAAAGGCGACTTCCGGCGGGCCCCCGTGAGGGAACTGTAGCGGGTCGGCGGCGGAGAGCAGAAACTTTGTCAGGACTTTCATCGGCTGGAATGATTCTACTAGACGAAGGTGTTGAGCAGCTCCGCTTCACAGTTAAAAGCTTGCAGCGAGCCAGGTCCTGCTGCTCTGGAATCCCAAACGCGCAGCTCTGGATTCGTCTTATACTCTCAACTTCCTCGCGCACGCTCGATATGCGCTGCAGCCGCATCTTGACGCCTACGCGGGATGGAGGGCGATCTCTGTGTCCGGGAATCCCGAGAAGAAAGTCATTTCCGATCCGGGGACGGCTCCGACCTTAGTTCCAATTTCTTCAGGTCAGGACTCTGATACGTCTGTTCCTGAAACACCTTTTCCGCAGACCCCGCGCACACCGATCCCACTCCCTAAAAGTAATGACGCTGCGACCATTCTTCCAGTGTCGACATATCTCAGTCTGTCGCTGAGTCCGGGCGTGGTCTTGTCCGGGCGATACGAAATCGTGGACGTGATAGGGCAGGGCGGCATGGGAGCCGTGTACAAGGCGCAAGACCGCGAACTGGAGCGCGTGGTGGCGCTGAAGTTGATTCGGCCGGAACTGGCCTGCGATGCCAGTATTCTTGAACGCTTCAAGCAAGAGGTGACGCTGGCGAGCAAGGTGACGCATCGCAACGCGGTGCGAATCTACGATCTGGGCGAGTCGGATGGCTGGAAATTCCTCACCATGGAATACGTGGAAGGTGCGGACCTGGCGAAGATATTGCGGGAACACGGACCCTTTTCGCCGGAAGAGGCGAGCGCGTACATCCTGCAAGTGTGTAACGCATTGCAGGCGGCGCATGCGGAAGGCGTAGTGCATCGCGATCTGAAACCACAGAACATCATGTGCGACTCACATGGTCGCATCGTGGTGATGGACTTTGGACTGGCGCGATCGCTGGAAACGTCCGGCATGACGCAGACGGGTGCGCTGCTGGGCACGATGGAATATATGTCTCCCGAACAGGCGATGGGAGAGGTCGCGGGTCCTCCGTCAGACCTGTTTGCAGTTGGGCTGATCTTCTACGAATTGCTGACGGCCAAGATGCCGTACTCGGCAGACAGCGCGGTGGCGAGCCTGCTGAAGCGGACGCGGGAACGCGCGCTTCCGGTGAGTACGGTGAAGGCAACGGTTCCGCGCACGCTGAGCAACATCGTGGCGCGATGTTTGGAAACGAAAGCGTCTGACCGTTACCAAACTACGACGGAACTCATAAAAGATCTGGAACGGTGGCAGGGCAACAACAAGCAATGGACCTGGCGCGACCATGTTCCCCGCATACGCGTGTTCAGAAAACGGCAGGTTGCGTTCGCGTCGGTGGGACTTGGGCTCGTACTGCTGATGGGAGGCGTGGCTGCCTCTACTTTCTTCCGAAACGCCGCGCCGCAAAAAATGGCGGTAGCCAAAGAGCCCAGCATCTCACTGGCGATATTGCCATTCAGGAATTTGTCGAACGATGCTTCGCTGGACTGGATGGGTGCGAGCATCGCGGAAATGCTGACGACAGACGTAGGGCAATCGGCGGACCTGCGCATGGTCTCACCGGACCGGTTGAACCAGGTTCTGCGAGACCTGAAGACGGACGCTATGACGGCGTCGCCTGACGCGACGACCTTGCGTCGAGTGGCGGATTTTGCGAATGCGGATACGTTGATCTCTGGGCAATACGTTCGCAGCGGAGACAAGATACGGGTAGATGCGATCATTCACGACCTGAAAAGCAACCGCCGCGTTGCGGTGAAGGCGGAAGCCGCGAACGAGCAACAGTTGATCGCGATGGTGGACGAGCTGGCCCGTCGCGTCCGCGAGAACCTGTCCCTTGATAACAAGGCGAAGGAGACATTGACCGCGCAATCGTTCAAGCCATCGTCACAAAATCTGGAAGCTCTGCGAGCCTACAGCGAGGGTTTGCAGGCTACGCGGCGTGGTAATCACCTGGAGGCAAAGAAGTCGTTCGAGGCGGCAACGCAAGCCGATCCGAAGTTCGCGCTGGCTTTTGCGCGACTGGGCCAAAATCAGGTGGCGCTGGGATATGACGATGCGGCCGAGTCGTTTGCACGCAAAGCCGTGGGCCTGTCAGAGGGACTGCCCATCATCGAGCGGAACATGATCGCAGCGGTCTACGCGAGCGTGACCAACGATCATGAAAAAGCCGAGGCCGCTTATAAGCAATTGTTGCAGGCGTGGCCTGACAACGTGGACCTGCTATTCGAGCTGGCAGGTAATTACGAAGAAGACGGCAAATACAAAGAAGCGCTGGAGACCTACGGTCGCATCGTAAAACTCGACCCCAAGCATGTGGATGCGCTGCTGGCGACGGGCCGCGTGTACATCAAGAGCGAGCATCCGCAAGATGGGTTGGAGTGGTTGAATCGGGCGTACACGCTGGCCGTGCAGTTGCAGAATGACGAAGAAATGGCGTCGATACTGCAAGCGCAAGGAGTTGCGTTTAAGCTGTTGACCCGTCCGCAAGACGCGTTGCGCAATTACGAGCAGTCGTTGGCCATCAAGCGGAGGATCGGCCAGCAGCGCGGCATTGCAGTCAGTTTGAACGAGATTGCGCAAGTGCAGGAGCAGATGGGAAACAATCGCCAGGCTCTGGCGGCCTTCGAGGAGGCGTTGAAGATCCGACGCGATATCGGCGACAAGTCGGGAACTGCGGACACACTGCTGGACTTGTCGAGTTTCTACAACGAGCAGGGCCAATCCGAGAAGGCGCTCTCGATGTTGAAGCAGTCGTTGCAACTGGAGCGCGAGATTGGAAGCGCACTGGGCGAGGCCTTGTGTCTGAATAATATCGGCTCGATCTATTTTGCCCAGGACCAATATGACGACGCGAACACCTACTTCGAACGCGCTTTCGCGATCTACGAGAAAGCAGGCGTGCAGGCGGAGATGGTGGAAAGTCTGCACAACCTGGCGGAGACCGACGCGTTGGTCGGACGGATGGATCAGGCACTAGCACACTACATGAAGGCCCTGGATATCCGGCGCTCAATGGGCGATGAGCGCGGAGCGGGCATCGAGTACTTCAGCATCGGCTCGCTGTTCGCGTTGCAGGCACGCTATGACGCGGCGCTGCAGTCTCAGGAAGACGCTCTGAAGATCTTTCGCGCAGCGGGAGACAAGACAGTCTGGATGGTGCAGATACTGAATGGATATGGGGCAGCGCTGGCGCAAGCAGGGCGATTCGACGATGCGGGAAAAGCGCTGAACGAATCGCTGGCGCTGAGTCGTTCGCTGAACAATCCCGCGTACATCGCGCAGGCGATGACCTACGCCGGAGACAACGACTACTATCGCGGAAAGTTTGCGGAAGCGCGCGCGTTGTACGAGCGTGCCTTGCAAGAGGCGGAGAAGTCGAAAGACCGGTCGGTGGCTCTGACTGCCCAAGTGCGTCTGGCGCGAGTGGATTCGGCGCAACACTCGCCGAAACTTACCGCGCAATCCGCCGGACAACTGGTGGAACAAGCGGACAGGCTTGGACTGAAATACCTTGCCCTGGAGGCGTCGCTGGTTCAGGCGCAGGTGCTGCTGCGTTCCGGAGCAACGCAACGCGCGCTGGATGTAGCTTCGCGTGTAGATGCGGCGAGCGCTCGTTCCGGCTACCGCATGCTCAATGTATTTGCGCACGGCATCGAAGCGCAAGCGGCCCCAAAACATGCTGCGGAACACTATTCCACGGCACGCAGTCTGCTGGCGGAGATTCGCAAAGATGCGAAGGATGACGCCATCCTGCATCGCAGCGACCTGGTTGCTCTCAACGAGGCCGCTGCGAGTTCCGACGTGGCAAAGAAATAAATCCTCAAGGGTTACAAGTGTTCAAGCAGAAATAGACGGTGTGGGCGCGGTCAAAAGCGCCGATGGCAGTGATGTGCGCCGCATATTCGCCAGAGGGGAACTGCGTCGTGTCCTTGGTGCTCAGATTGAAGATGTACTGAGAACCTGCGTTGTCGAAGCGGAAGACGGGCGGGTCGTTGGACGAGCCGGAAGCGAAGACGACAACCCGCGTTGTTTCAGGCATGATGCGCTCGACCGAGAGCAGGGCCGTAAGTCCCGGGACGTTTGCGCCGCTCGAATCCGTCGCCCGGAATTTGAAGGTGATGTTCTGACCGGAATTGAATATCACCGGCGAACTCGGCGAGATGGAGCCGGGGGTGAAGGGTGTGAGCACGCCTCCGAAATTGATGCCCGCCGTCGTCGGCGTCACGTTGGCGAGCACGAAGTCAGAGAAGCCCTTGGTACGACCGCTGGTTGTGCCGTCACCGGGAAGCGGGCCGCTGAATATCCAGTATCCGAACATATCCAGGACGGAGCAGTTGTTGGTATTTCCCTGCTTGTCGCAGCGGAGGAGCCCGGGGTTGATGATGAATGAGTCGTTGAAGAAATTGGCGATGGTGAGGCGAAGCGGGTCGGTGTTGCTGGAGCATCCCGATTTCGGCGAGACAGTGATGACGCGGTCGAATCCCTCCTGACCGCTCTCAGGTTCAATCTTGAAGGTGATGGGCTGAGTACCCAGAAGCGTTGTTGCGAACTGCGCGGCCGCGTCGGCAGGTAGTCGCTGCGTGGAGGTGAGGTCGGCGAGGCAGGTGGAAGGCGAGATCTCCGCCACTTCAAGTCCGAAGTTCCATTTCCTGGCGCCGTTCACGACGGTGGACTGGGCGTTGGTGATGGTCTTCGACGTCGGCGAGATAGCGAGTCCAGTGGCCGGCGGGAACGAACCCTTGCGCTTGGGAAGAGTAAAGGCCAGCGTCGGCGTGGCAGATACGGCCTGGTTAATGAGCCAGAGTTTTCCGTTGGCATTGTTAGCGTCGGAGGTGGCTATCCATATCTTGTCGGAACTGGCTTCGAGATACGTGGGAGTGTCGGGAAATGTCGCGTAAGTGTGGCAGGCGCCGAGCGTGTTGCCGGTGGCGGGGAGATCGCACTGCAACAAGGCGTTGGTGACGGCGACGTAGAAGTGATTGAAGTCGTCACGCGCGATGCCCGTGGGATTGGACAGTCCCGAAAAAACCGCCGCCGCGCTGCCATAGGGCGGCGAGGACCGGAAGACCTGTGAGCCGGCAACGAAGAGCAAGTCGCCTTGATTGGAAAATGCGATGCCTCCGCCTGTTCCGGATGCGCTCACCAGCAACCGTGGCGCAGGGAAGGAGCCAGAGACAGCGCCGTGAATGATCCAGAGGGCTCCGGTCTGCTCATCGTTGAATACGAGGTCACCGGTAGGCGTGAATCGCGGCCCTTGCGGAGCGAGGGGTGGAGCGGTTGTCGCCTGGAAGATCGTGGTCGCGATCTGTGTGGTGGGATTGATTTGCACGATGCGATGGTTGGTGGGATCGCAAACGTAAAGCAATCCGTTGGGGCCGAAGGTGCTGTCTTCGGGGACGGCTCCGTTGACCGAGTACAGCGCGGAGGACGCTCTGGTTGCGGTGTTGAAGGTCAGCACCTGATTTCCGGCGCCGGTGGAGATGTACACGGTGCTTTGGGAGAAAAGGGAAGTGGACAGAGTGAGCGCACAGAAGAGAAGCAGGAGACGCTTCATCGTTTTACTACCTCGCTGAGTCGATCTGGGTGTCGCTTTTCGAGGGTCGGCTGGTCACTGCGGAATGTCTCCGACGGCGACCAAAGTTGAAAGAGTTTAATCCTGATACAGAGCTGCTCGTGTAGTTTTTGTACTTAGTACGAAGGTGCAGCACGGGAAGAATCGGGGAATCGGGTGAATTCGAATCGGGTAATCGAAAAGCAAAGGCCGGTCAGAGACCGAGCGCAAAAAAGGAGAGCCGATTGGCTCTCCTTTTTATTTGGTAATGCGCTTCGATTACTGGTGCGCGGTGGCGGGATCGGGCGATGGATTGAGAGCGCCCAGGCCTGGGGTTTCCGATTCACCTTCCACTTGCGGCAACGGCTGTTCAAGGGCGTATTGCAGCACCTCGTCCATGGTGTCCACGAAATGGAGTTTCATATCGCCGAGCAGGTTCTTCGGAATGTCGGCGAGGTCGCGTTCGTTTTCCTTGGGCAGGATGGTCTCGGTAATGCCGGCGCGATGGGCCGCGAGCAGCTTTTCCTTGAGTCCGCCGATGGGGAGAACCTTTCCGCGAAGGGTGATCTCTCCGGTCATAGCCACATGACGGCGCACAGGGATACGGCTGAGCGCGCTGGCTATGGCGGTGGCCATGGTGATTCCGGCGGAGGGACCGTCCTTGGGTATGGCGCCTTCGGGAACGTGTATGTGGATGTCGATGTTGCGATAGAAATCGCGTGCGAGTCCGAGTCGATGTGCGCGGGAACGCACGTAGCTCATGGCGGCCTGTGCGGATTCCTGCATCACGTCTCCGAGTTTTCCGGTGAGCGTTAGTTTGCCTTTACCTTCGACGACGGCGACTTCGGTGCTGAGGATGGAGCCGCCAACTTCGGTCCACGCCAAGCCGGTAACGAGGCCGATCTCGCTGCGCTCGTTCGCCATGGTGTCGTGGAAACGGGCGACGCCGAGGAACTCGTTGACGTTCTCGCCGGTAACGGTGATGAAGTACTTGATGCCTTCTTTAACGACACGGCGCGCGACCTTGCGACAGACGTTTCCGATCTCGCGTTCAAGGTTGCGGACGCCAGCTTCGCGCGTATAGGAGCGGCAAATTTCCTGGAGTCCGTCATCGGTGAAGATGATGTTCTCTTCGGTGAGTCCGGCGGCTTCACGCTGTTTTTTTACGAGATAGTTTTTCGCGATCTCGAGTTTTTCCGGCTCCGTGTATCCGTGTAGTCGCAGCACTTCCATGCGGTCCTGTAACGGGGCAGGGATGGTGTGCATGACGTTGGCGGTGGCGATGAAGAAGACCTGCGAAAGATCGTATTCGACGTCGAGGTAGTGATCGACGAACATGAAGTTCTGTTCGGGATCGAGTACTTCGAGGAGCGCCGAAGAGGGATCGCCACGGAAGTCCATCGACATCTTGTCGACTTCGTCGAGCATGAAGACCGGATTCTTTGTTCCGGCTTTTTTCATCATCTGGATGATCTGGCCGGGCAGGGCACCGATGTAGGTGCGACGGTGTCCGCGAATCTCGGCTTCGTCGCGCACGCCGCCGAGCGACATGCGAACGAACTTGCGTCCGGTGGCCTTGGCCACGCTCATGCCCAGCGAGGTCTTTCCCACGCCCGGAGGTCCGACAAAGCAAAGGATAGAGCCCTTGGGATTTTTTACCAACTGACGGACGGCGAGGAATTCAAGGATGCGATCCTTGATCTTTTCGAGGCCGTAGTGGTCCTGGTTCAGAATCTTTTCCGCGTGTTCAATAGAGCGGATTTCTTTCGACTTCTTTTTCCAGGGAACGGCGAGCAGCCAGTCGAGGTAGTTGCGCGAGACGGTTGACTCGGCCGACATGGGCGGCATGGCTTCCAGTTTTTTCAGTTCCTGGATGGCCTTCTCGTGAACTTCCTTGGGCATTCCGGCGGCGTCGACCTTTTTCTTAAGCTCGTCCCACTCGCTCTTTTCGCCGCGACCGAGTTCCTTCTGGATGGCCTTGATCTTTTCGTTGAGGTAATACTCTTTTTGGGCGCGTTCCATCTGGCGCTTAACGCGCGACTGGATGGTGCGGTCCATGTTGAGTTTTTCAATCTCGATATCGAGCACGTCGGCGACGCGGTTGAGGCGTTCGGCGGGATCGAAGATCTCGAGCAGCTCCTGCTTCTCCTCGATCGAAAGCTGGAGGTTGGCCGCGATGGTGTCCGTGAGCTTGGACATATCTTCCATGCGCACGGTGGCGGCCATGGTCTCGTAGTTCAGAGACTGGCAAAGTTTTACGTATTGCTCGAAGAGCGAGATGACGCGCTGCATGGCGGCTTCGACAGGCGGCGTGATCTCGGGCGTGTACTTCACGGTGCGAACGGTGGATTCGAAAAAGCCGTCCGTCTCGGTGACCTGAAGTATCTTGCCGCGCTCAATTCCTTCTACAAGAACCTTGATATTTCCATCGGGCAGTTTGAGGCTCTGCACGATATTGACGATGGTGCCGACCTGAAATATCTCATTCGGCTTGGGTTCGTCGACGCTGGCGTCATGCTGCGTGGCGAGAAAGATCTTCTTGTCGCCGGCCAGCGCCTCTTCGAGAGCGCGCACGCTGGACTCGCGGCCCACGACGAAAGGCGTCATCATGTGGGGAAAAATCACGACGTCGCGAATCGGCATCATCGGCAACTTGCGCGTTTCGAACTTTTCTTTGATCTGAGTCACTAATCCCTGCTTCCTAGGTTGGTCATTGAGCCTTGAGAATCAATTGTTTAGAGGCTCATTCCCCAAGATGACCAAAACCATTGCGAATGAGTCGAGCCTACTACATCGGCAAGACCTCGGCAACCGCCGGAGGTAATACTTCTCCTGCAACTTTCGTAATGAAAATGCCCGTTTTTACTTGCCATTTCGGACCTGCTGGATTCGATGAGATTGGCCCGAGAACGATGCATGCAAATGACTGCTGAATGAGATTTCGGCAGAGATGGGGAAGAGATTAGCGCGATGCAAAACATATTTCACCACGAAGACACGAAGACACGAAGAAAACCAAATCGGGCAAAGAGCAAGGAATCAGAAAGACCCGCCTTTCGGCGGGTCTGATGTTTGTGAAGGTGACGGCTTGAGCGTGTTCGGCTAGCCGGCTTTTTCCATGACAGGCATGGAAACGTCGCGCTTCTCCACCATCTCTTTGGTGACCTCGAAATCCTTCAGCTTCTTCTGGCTGGGGAGTTGGTACATGAGGTCGAGCATGAGTTCTTCGAGGATCATGCGCAGGCCGCGGGCACCGACTTTGCGCTCCATGGCTTCCTTGGCGATGGCATGGAGTGCGTCTTCACTGAATTTCAGGCGCACGTTTTCGAATTCAAAGAGGCGCTGGTACTGCTTAACGATGGCGTTCTTTGGCCGCGTAAGAATCTCGACCAGGGCGACTTCATCGAGGTCGTTGAGGATGCCGATGACCGGAAGGCGTCCGACAAATTCGGGGATGAGTCCGAACTTGATGAGGTCTTGCGGTTGCGCCTTCTGCAGCAGTTCGCTATCGCGACGGCTGGCGGGAATGATGGGCTCGTCCTTGCCGTCTTCTCCGGCGCGGAAGCCCATGGAGCGCGTGCCCATGCGCTTGCTGACGATGCGTTCGAGTCCGACGAATGCGCCACCGCAAATGAAGAGGATGTTGGTGGTATCGACGGGCGTGAATTCCTGGTGAGGATGCTTGCGTCCGCCTTGCGGTGGGACGTTGGCGACGGTGCCTTCGAGGATCTTGAGAAGCGCTTGTTGAACGCCTTCGCCGCTGACGTCGCGGGTGATGGACGGGTTCTCGTCCTTGCGTCCGATCTTGTCGATTTCGTCGATGTAGATGATGCCGGTCTGCGCGCGGGCGACGTCGCCATCGGCAGCCTGCAACAGCTTGAGGATGATGTTTTCTACATCTTCGCCGACGTATCCGGCTTCGGTGAGCGTGGTGGCGTCCACGATGGCGAAGGGCACATCGAGCATCTTGGCCAAGGTCTGAGCCAGCAGGGTTTTTCCCGTGCCGGTGGGACCGATGAGCATGATGTTGGATTTGGCGAGTTCGACTTCGCTGTTGCGCTGCCGGTTCATGTAGACGCGCTTGTAATGGTTGTAGACAGCGACGGCGAGCTTCTTCTTGGTCTGTTCCTGACCAATGACATACTCATCTAGGAAGTTCTTGACCTCCTGCGGCTTGGGCAGGTGGTTGGGGGCGGCTGCGGGCTGGGCCTCGGTGCGATCATCTTCCAGGATGGAATTGCAGACCGCGACGCACTCATCACAGATGTAGGCCCGCGGATAATCGCTGGGCGAAGAGATCAGCTTGGCTACGGCGTCCTGCGATTTGTGGCAGAACGAGCAGCGTAACACTTCATCGGAACCGGACCTGGATCTCACTGAAGACTCCTTTACCACACATCACGCTGGCGGTCTCCCTGATCGAGCTGCCAGTACCTACCGAAACATCTAATAACCACATCGGCCAAAAGCAAGATGTGAACGACTGTTGATGTGTCGGCGGCAGCTTTGCATGGTGAGATGCCGCCGATCATCTTCTTTATGTAGTTCCTGGGGAATCGGTATATCACCTTACGATTGGGATAATTAGGCCGTTCCCCTGCCTTCGTGTAACTAAGACGGTCTACTTATGTTTGTAGATGATCTCGTCAACGATGCCGTATTCCTTGGACTGCTGCGCGTTCATGATGAAGTCACGCTCGACGTCCTTCTCTACTTTTTCCAGCGATTGGCCGGTGTGCTTGGCGAGGAGCTGGTTGGTGATCTCCCTCATGCGGAGGATCTCGCGGGCGTGGATATCGATATCCGTTGCCTGTCCAGATAGTCCGGACATAAGAGGCTGATGAATAAGGATACGAGACGTTGGCAACGCGAACCGTTTGCCCGGCGCGCCCGCCGTCAGCAGGGTGGCAGCCATGGAGGCAGCCTGCCCGATGCAGATGGTGGTCACATCAGGACGGATGAACTGCATGGTGTCATAAATCGCCATTCCGGCCGTGATGGAACCACCCGGAGAGTTGATGTAAAGGGAGATATCTTTCTCCGGATCCTCTGCCTCGAGGAAGAGCAACTGGGCGATGATGAGGTTGGCGACGTTGTCGTCGATAGGAGTGCCAAGAAAGATGATGTTGTCCCGCAACAACCGGGAATAAATGTCGTACGCCCGCTCGCCCCTGCTGGTTTGTTCCACTACCATTGGCACAAGCATTTCCGGCTCCTTTGACCGACCGCTCTTGGGCGGCGCGGTTCGAGTTCAAGGTTCCCCGCGTGGGGGAGTGCCTACGCGAGTGCCTTGGATGGCACAGGGTAGAAGAGGTAGAAGCAGGCCGCCCTATGCGGATCTGCGGTAAAGATGCTCGATGGCTTTATCGGTACGAATTCGCTCACGAATTCTATCGACTGCTCCATCCTGCGTCAAACGGGCCCGAATGGTCTCGACCGGCTGTTTCATCTGCTGGGCGATACCCTCGAACTCCTGGTTCATCTCCTCGTCTGTCACAGAGATATTTTCGGTTTCGGCGATCTTGCTAAGGATTAAAGATGCTTTCACTTCGCGGCGTGCGGCCTCGCGCTGACCATCGCGCAAACGGCTGAAATCCATCTTCTTGATGTCTTCCGTACGCATGCCCTGTGCAGCCAAGGCGCGGAATCCGCGATCGAGTCGCATATCGATCTGCTGCTCGACGAGGGCGTCCGGCACGTCGAACTCGAATTTATCGACCAGAGTTTCGACCAGCTTGTCCTTCGCCTTGTGTTCTGCCTGATGCGTCTTTTCGGCGGTCATGCCGGCGCGAATGCGCGTGCGGAGATCGTCGATGGTCTTGAATTCTTCACCGAGTTCCTTCGCGAGATCGTCATTCAACTCCGGCATGGACTTAGTTTTGATGCCTTTTATCGCCACGAGGTAATGCAGAGTTTTTCCCGAGAGACGTTCGTCGGCGAAACCTTCGGGATAAGTCACGTCAAAGGCGCGCTCTTCGCCCACTTTGGCTCCGCGCAGATTGTCGGAAAAATCCTGGATGGTGTTGGTTCCACCGATCTCGACCATGACTTCATCGATCTCGACCGGTTCGGCGCCTTCTTCCTTGGCCGTGCCCTTGAAACTGACCTGTGCGAAATCGCCATCCTGCAACGGACGTTCTTCATCGACTCCGGTGTAGGTGGAGTGCTGTTCGCGCAGATTGTTCAACGCGGCTTCCACTTCCTCATCGGTGACGTTGATCTCGGCCGCTTCCGGTTTCACGTCCAGGTATCCGGCGATGTCGAATTCGGGCAGCACTTCGAAGTCAGCCTTGAAGTGCAGGGCTTCTCCTTCATGGACATGCATGTCGATGATGCGGGGCTGCGAGATGGGAACCAGTTTCTGGCGGTCGGCCTCTTCGCGGAAGTGGCGCGGGATGAGAGCTTCGACCATTTCGGATTTAATGTCTTCCGCGAACTTCTGGCGGATGACGCCGGAGGGAACCTTGCCCTTGCGGAATCCGGGGACGTTAGCCAGTTTGGAGTACTTGGCGACGATGGAATCGGTTTCCTTCTTGACGATGTCGGCTGGGATCTCGATGGAGATTTCGCGCCGGCAAGCGTTCACTTTGGGCTCGGCGGCGGCGACCGCGGTTTCCGTGGTTGCTACTGCGGTTTCGGTGGATGCGTTCTCGTTGTTTGCTTCAGTTGAATTCAAGGTAAATGCCTTCCGGAATGACTGGAGCCGCGATAGGCTCCGAATGCCTTGGAGAAATACTGGATGCAGAGCTGACTGCGGCGAACTCACGAACAGTCCTGCAAACTATTAAGTGTAAGAGAGTGTCGGGGCGCGGTCAAACGAGGCGAGCAGGTTTTTGACCACTATTCCCAGATTCGGAGCTCTTATATGCTTTGGGAATGACGGAAATCGGGAGAACTTGGTAATTGGGTAATTTGTAATTTGGTAATTGAAAGTTAACAGCGCAGGATGTCCATTACCCAATTACAAATTACCCAAATTACCAATGGCGCCGGTTCTACCGTTTGCAGCGATAGAAGCAGGGAACCGAGTCAAGACCAAAGGCTCGTAGAATGGAGTTCAATGCCTTCCGAACTTGTCCTGCTAAATGAGGAAGTTGTCGCTTGCCGCCGCTGTTCGCGGCTGACGGAGTACTGTGCCGAGATTGGGCGCGTGAAGCGTCGCGCCTACATGACGTGGGACTATTGGGCAAAGCCTGTGCCGGGCTTTGGCGACGAACAGGCGCGAGTGCTGGTGCTGGGATTGGCTCCGGGGGCGCATGGATCGAATCGCACGGGAAGGCCGTTCACGGGCGATATGTCGGGCAAGTTCATGTATCCCATCCTGCACAAGACGGGATTCGCTTCGCAGGGGAATTCCGATAGTCGCGAAGACGGGATGACGTTGACGGACCTGTACATCACGGCGGCCGTTCGCTGCGCGCCTCCGGACAACAAGCCTTTGCCCGAGGAGATTGCGGCGTGCGCGCCGTTCCTGGATCGCGAAGTGGCGGCGTTGACGAATTTGAAAGTTGTGGTCGCGCTGGGGAAGATCGGTTTCGAGGCGTATTTGAATCTGCTGAAGAGGCAGGGAGTGATTGCGTCGAAGAGCGCGTATTTGTTTGGGCATCTTGAAGAGTACAAGATGCCGAATGGCGTCGCGCTGATCGCGAGCTACCATCCGTCGAACCAGAACACGGCGACAGGGAAGCTGACGGAGAAGATGTTCACGGATGTGTTTCGGAGAGCGAAGAAGGTGGCGGAGTTGAGAGCAAAACCAAAGTCAAAAGATTGAACCACAAAGGACACAAAGGAGCACAAAGGGAACACGAAGGGAACGGGGAATTGTGCGGCGGCGCGTTGTGTGTCGTCTTGATCGCACGGCATTAAAGGCGTGCTCTCGCAATAGCCAGATTCCCTCAGTGGCTAAAGCCGCTCGATTGCAGATGCGTTTTGGCACGACTGAAGTCGTGCCCTGATACAAAGCTCGCTCGGACGAGAACTCGATTAAGCCATCCTCCGCGTTCAGAGTGGGGAGTGCCGATACGTTCCTGTTTCGAGTTTTGCATTCCGGATTTTGTCGATTTCGATGATGGCGGCCCATTGGCCTCCGCGAGTGGCTTGCCAGGCGATGCGTCCGTGGAGCATGGGTGCAATGATTTCCGGCGTGAGGTCGCGGTGATAGTCGAAGTAGCGTGTCTGGATTTTCTCCCACCATTGGAATCGTGACATGAAGTTTCGCTGCGGCTCGTATTTTGTCGAGAAGACGAAGGCGACGTCAAAGGCGTCGGGTTGCTGGGAGGCGGTGAGGATTTGTTGCGCTGTGAAGTTTTCGATGTGGACTACCGTGAGAGGCTGCGAGGTGTATCCGAGGAAGGGGCGGTTGAGTTCGTCGGATGCGGGCCAGGCGGTCAGGATGCGCTCGCGAGGGTAGTGCTTTTCGATGAGAACGGCGGCTTGCTTGTGGAGTCTGACGAAGTCGCTGTAGGCGAGATTGTCTTCTGGGGCAATACGCCAAGGGGGATTGATGACGAGCGCGAGAATGAATGCCGCCGCGGCAATCGCCACCCACGCCCACCAGCCGCGCATGCGTCGATGGAGTGTGGAGACGCAGATGATGATGACGAGTGGGACGACGGGGACCATGTATCGCGCGAGGACGGCTCCGCCTAAAAGCGCGAATTCCACCGCGTGAGCGAGGATGAGCAGCGCGAAAACGATTTGTATGGAGAAGTCGATGCGGGGACGAGTGTCGGAATTCGGATTGTCGGCAACGGGACGCAGTCGCATTGCATAGAGCGCGGGAATGGTAAGGAAGAAAAGGTTCATGTATCCGAACGCCTGCCATAGGCGTTGGATGAACGCGAGTGTGACGCGTAAGGGCGTGATGGTTGCGCCCACGTTGTAGCGCAGGAATTCCGGATTGCCGAAGATATATCCCACGCGGTGGTAGTGGTAGGCATACCAACAGGCGAGCGGGAGAATACAAATCAAGAACGAAAAGGTGTGCAGCAGGCGATGGCGGTGCATGCATAAATGC
>JBBRZF010000072.1:0-15630 GCA_038236965.1 Terriglobales bacterium
AAGAGTCGAGGAGGTGCTGGTTTTCCCGCAGCACTCTGTCTTCGGGGCGGGTTCTCTCCGGATGAATGGTTGGCAACACCATAAGCAAACGTCGGGCACACATGGGCACCAGTTCGCGATAGCGAAGTTCTGAAGATGTTTTTACGCTTGGGAGATGGAAGCCCTCGACTTTGTGTAGGGCTAATCTCCGGGGACGTGCAGGATTTCTGCAACCCGATGCACGGAGACTCCGCGACTGCTGACGGTCGCCAGCCAAAGACTTATCGCGCAAACGACTACGAGGCACGCGATGCAGGCGGGCCATCCGCCATGCATGTAGGCCCATCCGGTGAAGGTCGCGCCTGCGCTTCCGCCGAGATAATAAAACGTTACGTAGAGTCCGGCGGCAGAAGAGCGTCCGCGTCCGGCGATGACGCCGGTCTGCACCGTGGCCGACGCCTGCGAGATAAAAATTCCCGATGAGAAGAATGCGAGTCCGGCTATGACTGCCGTCAGAGAATGCGAGAGCGTGAGCAGCAGTCCGCAAGTGGACATGGCGAAAGCGAGCACAGCGGTTTTGCCGAAGCCATGGCGATCCAGGTAACGGCCGGAGAGCGGCGTAATGATGACTCCCAACAAATAGACGAGGAAGATGCTGCCCAGTTGCTCCGGGCTGAGGTGGAAGGGTGCTGCGGAGAGATAGAAATTCGCGTAGGTGAATACGCCGGTGAGTCCGAAGAGCACGCTGAAGCCGAGCGCGAAGGTGGCGAGCAGGCGCGGATTCTGGAGATGGCGGCGCATGTCGGCTAGCGCGTGCCCCATGTGAGGCGCGGCAACGAAATTCTTTGCCAGCGGCAGCCAGCGCCACACCAGTACCGCGCCGCAGAAATTTATCGCGCCAATGATCAGAAAGGACGCGCGCCAACTGACGTGGGTGGCGACGATGCCGGCGATGAAGCGTCCGAGGAATCCGCCGATGACCGTGCCCGTGATGTAGGCGGCCATAGTGCGCCCGACGCGGTGTCCCTGCCACTCTTCATTGATGTAGGCGATGATGACGGCAACGACGCCGGGAACGAAGATCCCCTGCAGAAATCGCCAGAAGATGAGCGCGTGCAGACTGCTGGATGTGGCAGCCAACATGGTCGGCACGGTGATTCCAAAGAGCGCAGGCACGATCACTTTTTTGCGGCCAATGCGTTCGGCGATGAGTCCGATGAAGGGCGCGGTGGTGGCCACGGCGAAAGTGGTCGCGCTTACGGTGAGGGCGACTTCCAGTTCGGTCGCATGGAACAGGTCGCGAAAAAAGGGAAGCAGCGGCTGCGTGCAATACACATTCAAGAATGTGCAAAGTCCGGCGATCATGACCGCGATGAGTGGCAGGCCGAGCGCGGGTTCCGCGCTATTCGCGTGTGTGGGCTTATTGGTCATCGCGTGACTTCAAGGGTAACATTTGCGAGTGTCACGCGAACTATTTAGAACGCGCCGGATCGAGTCCTGCATCCAGAGTAGCAACGAGATAATTGGTATGATTCCGGTTCGGGGTAAGCATGAAAAATTTTGCGGATTGGTCACTGGATACGGCAACATCGCGCGGCGCCACCTATGCGGAAGCGCGGTTAGTGGATGAGCGCAGCCGTTCGCTCGCAACCAAGAATGGGAAGGTCTCCAGCGCTTCGGACGAGGAGACGATGGGCCTCGGCATCCGCGTCATCGCCGACGGAGGTTGGGGTTTCGCGGCGACGGAAGACCTGACACAAGCGGGCGTAGAACGCTGCGCGGCCCACGCCGTGGAAATCGCGCGCGCGTCCGGCAAAGTACAACGCGCTGAATTGCGACTGGCGCCGGAAAAGGCGGCGACGGTGGACTGGTCGTCCCCCTGTGCCATCGATCCGTTTTCAATCTCGATCGAAGAGAATCTCGACCTGTTGCGGAAGATCGATGAGACGCTGCGGTCGGTGGAAGGCGTGACGCTGGCGGAAACGAATATGAATTTCCGCCACTACGAGCAATGGTTTTGGAATACCGATGGCTCGGACATTCACCAGGTGCGCACCACGGTAGGCGCGGGATACGCGGCGTATTCGTTCCATGGAACGGAGATACAGAAACGGTCCTACCCGAATTCTTTCGGTGGACAGTGGCAGAACAAAGGCTACGAACTGGTCGCCGAATTGAAGCTGCTGGAAAATGCGAAGCGTATCGCCGAAGAGTGCGTCGCGCTGCACAAGGCGGAGCAGTGCAAGCAGGGACGCGCGAACATCATCCTCGACTCTTCGCAACTCGGATTGCAGATACATGAATCCGTCGGACACCCGATCGAACTGGATCGCGTGCTGGGCATGGAAGCGAATTTTGCGGGCACGTCGTTTCTCACGCTCGACAAGCTCAACCATCTGCAATACGGCACACCGCTGGTGAACGTCGTTGCCGACGCTACGGAGAGTCATGGGCCGGGCCTGGGAACATTTGCCTACGATGATGAAGGCGTGGCCGCGCAATGTGTTCCCATCATTACCGAGGGCCAGTTTCGCGGATACCTTTCTTCACGCGATACGGCGGCGATGATAGGGCACCAACGCTCGGGCGGAAACATGAGAGCGGAAAACTGGAATCGCGTGCCTATCGTGCGCATGACGAACATCAGCATTCTGCCCGGAGAAAAGCCGCTCTCGCTGGATGAACTGATTTCGCAGACCGATGATGGGATCTTCATGCAGACGAATCGCTCGTGGTCGATCGACGACAAGCGCTACAACTTCCAGTTCGGCTGCGAGATAGGATGGGAGATCAAGGGCGGCAAACTGGGAAGCATGATCAAGAACCCCTCCTATTTCGGCATCACCACGGAGTTTTGGAATTCGATGGACGCGATCTGTAGTCGCGAGGCCTGGACGCTTTGGGGCACTCCGAATTGCGGCAAAGGCCAGCCGCAGCAAACGATGGGCACCGGACATGGCGCAAGCCCCGCGCGCTTCCTCAATATAAAAGTGGGCAGCGCATATTCCGGGACGTAATGCATTCACCGGCAAAATGAAGTGACTAACCAAATCGAAATCGATAGGTGGATGAATGCTCGACAAAAGCAAGGCTCAGGAAATTTTCAAGAAGATCAAAAAGCTCTCCAGCGCTGACGATGTCGAAGTGCTGGTGGTTGGCGGACGGTCGGCGCTCACGCGCTTTGCCAACAACGCCATAACGCAAAACGTTTCTGAAGAAAATTACGAGATCTCCGTGCGCTCGGTTTTCGGCAGTCGCACCGCTCGCGCTTCCACCAACAAGTGGAACGACGAAGAGAGCCTGCGGCGCGTGGTGCAGTCGAGCGAACAACTGGCCCGCGTGCAGGAAGAGGATACCGATCTTGCACCCATGGTAACTGTCGAGGAAGCAGAGGGCGCTGGCCGATCACCTTCGCTGCCGCGTCGCGATTTCGAGCAGGGTCACAAACTTGGGCCGCTGCAGCGTGCGGAGCATGTTGCCCGCATGGTCGCCATAGCCGACCGAAGAAAACTAACGGCTGCGGGGACGGTCGCCGTGGCCGAGCAAGTCGAGGGAATCTTCAATTCGCGCGGAGTCGCGCGCTGGCATAAACAGAGTCACGCCGAGTCGTCGGTCACGATGATTGGCGCTACTTCCTCCGGCTGGCAAAAAGCGAATTCGCCCGATGTCTCGCAGTTCGATTCCGCGCAATTGGCTGAGGTCGCCGCGCAAAAGGCAGAAGCCTCGGTGAATCCGCTGGAGCTTGCGCCGGGAAAATACACAGTGATCCTTGAACCCTCGGCCGTCCAGGACCTGGTCGGATTCATGTTCTGGGATTTCGGTGGACTGGCGCTATTGGATCAACGCTCATTCCTGAGCAATCGAATCGGTACGAAACTTTTCGGCGAGAACATCACGGTGTTCGACGACGTGTATCATCCGCTGCAATCGGGTGCGCCGTTCGATGGAGAAGGCGTGCGTCGCGAGCGCGTGGAACTTATCCGCAATGGTGTGGTGAAAAACCTTGTTTATGCGCGCGCAACGGCGAGGCGTATACGCGAATCCGAATTCGCGTCACAACTGGGTGATATTCACGCCACGGGGCACGGATTCCCGCTGCCAAACGAAATCGGCGAGATCCCCATGAACATCGTCTTCGAGAATGCCGGGGATGCGAAGTCGGTGGAGCAGATGGTTTCCGAAGCCGAACGCGCCGTGCTCGTAACACGCTTGTGGTACATCCGCGAAGTGGACCCCTACGAGAAGATCCTGACCGGCATGACTCGCGATGGCACATTTCTGGTCGAGAAGGGAAAGATCGGGCCGGGCATCCTCAATTTCCGCTTCAACCAGAGCCTCATACACATGCTGCAAAACGTGATTGCTATGGGAAAACCCGTACGCGCGAGCGGAGAGGAATCGTTCGACATGGTTGCGCCGCCGATGATGATTGGCGACTTTAATTTCACGGAAGTCACAAAATTCTAGGGTTAGACGCCAGACGTTAGACGTTGGCTGGCGCGAAGATCAAAAGTGCTTTTTCGTCTTCCTCGCCCGTATGGGGACCGGTCCTGAATGGGTCGAAGTAGGGAATACACTTTAGTAATTTGTTGCATTCTGCAGCGAAGCGTACATTTGTCGGAACGTGCCGACATCTTCGCCCAAAGACGACATGCGCAGCGCAGTGCGGTTCCCTCTGGAACTGCCGGTTGCCGTGCATGCTCATCGCGAACGCTTCGAGGCCACCACGAAGGATATCTCGGCCGGCGGTGTCCTGTTCACGATGGATAGTGTGGTCGACGTCGGCAGCGTAATCGAGTTCTCCATTTCCATGCCGGCACAAATTATCGGCGCGGAGCAAGATATTCTGGTGAAGTGTGTCGGACGCGTGGTACGCTGCTCGCCGGATGGTGATAAATGCGCTGTCGCCGCGGTCATCGATGAATACAAGTTCGCACGCTGACCAGGCTAGTAACTTTTTGAGAGTAGGCCATGGCCATTAACAAGGCCACAGACCCAACAGACTGCACCGAGCATCCCGCTCGCTCGCTCCCCACCCGCATCGTCATCGCGGATACGGAGCCCATCTTCCGCGTTGGAATGCGGAAGATCTTCGCCCTTGAGGAAGATTTGCGCGTGGTAGCGCAATCGGAAGGCCTCGGGCAGACGATGAACACGCTCCTCAAGTTTCCCGCCGACGTTTTGCTGTTTGAAGCCGCCATGTGCCCCAACCCGGCGGAGGCCCTCTCCGAAATATTGAAACGCTGGCCCGAACTGAGGATTATCGTGTTGGCAACAACGGTCGGGGAGGACCAGACGGTGGATTACCTGCGGCGCGGCGTCAGCGGCATCGTTACTCGCTCCATATCGCCCGACCTGCTGCTGCGTTGTGTGCGCAAAGTCGCCGAAGGCGAAACCTGGCTCGACACCAAGGGAGTGAACTGGGTCATCGAGGCCTATCGCGCCCAAGCTGCACAACTCACCGCGCCCCGCGCACGCGCCCGCTTGAGCGACAAGGAATTGTTGATCATCTCCGGCGTTACTCAGGGCTTGAAAAACAAGGACATCGCACAAGAGATCGGCACCACCGAGCAAGTGGTAAAGAATTATCTGCGCAAGGTGTACGACAAGCTCGGCGTTAGCGACCGCCTGGAACTGGCCCTTTATTGCATGCACCATCGCTTGCTGGAAAATTTGCGCAAGCCTGCCGAAGCTCCCGATGGGCCCGAAAAGGTTAGCGGCGCAATCGCCGGCTCCTAAAACTGCTTGTCTCTGCTGCTTTCGTATTATCCTTATATCTTGCAGTGGTAATCTTCTTGAAGTCTAAACTCCGCACCTTCCTGTGAGGCAAATGTGAAAGGCGATCCCAAAGTCATCGAATTACTGAACCAGATGCTGAAGGCTGAACTGACGGCCATCAACCAATATTTTCTGCACGGCGAAATGTGCGAGAACTGGGGCTACGAGCGCCTGGCAAAAAAGATCCGCAAGGAATCGATCGAAGAGATGGTTCACGCGGAAAAATGCATGGAGCGCATCCTGTTTCTCGACGGCACTCCGAACATGAGTGATTATTTCAAGATCAATATAGGACAAACCGTCGAAGAGCAGTTCAAGAACGACCTTCAGCTTGAGTTCGATGCCGTCAAGCGTCTGAACGACGGGATCAAGATCTGCGAAGCGGCTAACGACGGCGGCACGCGTCAGTTGGTGGAAGAGATATTGTCGGACGAAGAAGAACATATCGATTGGCTGGAAGCGCAACTCAATGCCATCAATGACATTGGCATCCAGAACTACTTGACCGAGCAATTGAAAGCCGACAAAGAATAGATTGGGCACAGACAAGCAAGGCTCGCACTCGCGGGCCTTGCCTTTTTCTGCCAAGCTGGAATCGCGGAACTTGGAAACAGCTTTTCAGATGTTACAATCGATATTCCGAAGCGGAGAGGTGGCCGAGTGGCTGAAGGCGCACGCTTGGAAAGCGTGTTTAGGGGAAACTCTAACGTGGGTTCGAATCCCACCCTCTCCGCCAGTGCCTTTTATCTTCCTTGTATCTGATCGTGTACTTACCTGCGCACAAAAAAGGCGGCTGGTTAGCCGCCCTCTCCTTTTCCCCACAACACACTTGTCAAGCGGTAGCGCCTGCTCCTGCCAGCGCGTCCTCGGCATCGAACACCGCAGCCAGGGCGTGAACGACCGAGGCTATGCGTATGGTCGCCATGATCTGCTCTTCGCTCATCCCTTTTTCGCGCACGACCCTCTCGTGTGAATCCACGCACTTGCCGCATCCGTTGATGGCCGATACAGCGATGCACCACAATTCAAAATCTTCCTGCTGGATTCCGTGCGAGCGAATGGCGTTCATCCGCAGTCGCGCCGGAAGCGTCGCATACTTCTCATTCGACGTGAGGTGATGGAAGCGATAGAAAATGTTGTTCATCCCCATGATGGCGGCCGCCGCCTTGGCTGCCTCCAACGCTTCTGGAGACATGAATTTCGCCGCTTCCTCTGTCACGGCGCGGGTGAGGGACGCGTTTTTACTGGCGATGGCCGTTGACACCACCGTGCCCCAGTTCTGCTGCGCGTTCAGTTCCGTCTGCTGCAGAACAAGAGTTGAGAAATTCAGTTTCAAGTCTTTTGCGTAAGAGGGAATTGTGTCCAATAAAGTGTCGAGCGTCATCAAGTGCCTTTCGATCTCAATCGTGAATGTGACGAGAATGGCCCCGCGGTGTAGTCGCGCGAGGCCGTTCCCGATTAGACGTGGATCGTCTCCTGCCCCTTCTGCCAGTTGCACGGGCAGAGTTCGTCGGTCTGCAGAGCGTCCAGTACGCGCAGAACCTCCTGCGGATTGCGTCCGACGGAAAGGTCGGTGACGTACACGAAGCGAATGATGCCTTCCGGATCTACGACGAAAGTAGCGCGCTGAGCGACGCCGGCTTCGGGGTCAAGGATGCCGAGGGCGGTCGTGAGTTCACGCTTCACGTCGGCCAGCATGGGGAAGGGAAGGTTCTTCAGGTCTTCGTGGTGCGTGCGCCAGGCGTGATGCACGAACTCGGAGTCGGTGCTGCCGCCCAGGATCTGCGTGTCGCGATCCAGAAAGTCTTTGTTCACCTTGCCAAAGCCCGCGATTTCCGTGGGGCAAACGAAGGTGAAATCCTTCGGCCAGAAGAAATACAGCTTCCACTTGCCTTTATAGGATTGATCCGTGACAGGCGTGAAGGCTTTCGCCAGATCTTTGTCGGTGCTGACCGTTGCGGTCAATGAGAACGTGGGGAACTTATCTCCAACTCCAAGCATGCTCAATCTCCTGATTTGTATCTAGGCTTTGCTGCGTTTCGGTGAGCGAGCGGAACATTGTGAGCAAACGCCCAGAATGTCCACTGCAAATCGTTCGAATTTGAATCCTTGCGGCAGCCGCTGCTTAAAGCGCAGCGGTTCGAAAGCCGACTCATCCACATCCAGTATCGACTTGCACTCCTTGCAGACGAAGTGATGATGCGGCGCCACGTTATGGTCCACGCGCAGTGGACCGTGATGCAGGCTCACTTCACACAGAATTCCGCTATCGACAAAGGTGTGAATGGTCTTGTAGACGGTAGCCAGTGAAATCGCCGGGACCTTTTTGCGCACGCGGTCAAACACTTCCTCGGGGCTTGGATGGCCGGGCATTGAGATGACCATCTCGTAAATGACCTGGCGCTGGTGCGTCAAAGCCAGACCCTGCGTCCGGCAAAGCTCCCGGAATGTCGTTTCAGCGTGCATAGGAAGGAATGTTATTGGATGAGAACTATTATTAAACTTTGCTACACGCTTTTAGATGTGGCGGGGCGCGCGCGGATTCAGAAAATCCGCGGATTTCCATAACGCGAAGTTGAAGATTCTGGATCGGTCTATGCGTTATCGCTGATGAGTTTCCAGGCGAGAGCGACGTCGTTCTCCGTTGTTCCCAGGTTCCCAATGGCGATGCGCATGACGTATTGCCCATTCAAGGCCGTATGCGAGAGGAAGACTTTTCCCGTCGCGTTTACCTTGTCCAGGATGCGTTTGTTCTCGTCGTCGGAACCCTGCCTGCGGAAGCAGACCACCGAGAACGGAACCGGCGCAACGCGTTCGAAGCGGGCGTCGGCGTCCACCCAGGCGGCGAACTTTCGCGCCAGTTCGCAATGGGTGCGAACGATTTGCTGTACGCCCCTCAGTCCGAAGTAGCGCAATACGAACCAGAGTTTCAGCGAGCGAAAGCGGTGCCCCAGCGGCACGCCATAATCCATCAGGTGATGCGCCCGCGGATCTTCGGAAGCGCGCAGGTATTCCGGTACCAGCGAAAATGCCCGGCGAAGGATATCCGGCCTCCGCGTGTAAAAGACGCTGGTATCGATATTCGTCAGCAGCCACTTGTGCGGATTCGTAACGATGGAATGCGCGCGTTCTGCGCCTTCCAGTATGTATCGATACTCCGGCAACACCGCCGCCGTGCCAGCGTATGCGGCATCCACGTGCAACCAGAGATTGTGCTTTTCCGCGAGGTCAGCGATCTGCGCAACCGGGTCGATGCTCGTCGCCGACGTGGTGCCGACTGTCGCAACTACGCAGAACGGTTGCAGTCCGGCGGCAATGTCGGCCTCGATCATGTCGCGCAACGCGTCCACCCGCATGCGGAATTCGCCATCGACGGGGACCTTGCGCACATTCTTCTGCCCGATGCCGACGGCGATCGCACCCTTCTCGATCGAGGAGTGCGACTGCTCAGAGGTGTACATCACCAGCGGCGCTCGTGCGCCGTTCTCGCGCGCATCGGGGTCCGCCAACTCACGGGCGGCGGCGATGGCGTGCATGCTGCTGACTGAAGCGGTATCGTAGATGATGCCGAAGAATTCCTCCGGCAATCCCATCCATTGACGCAACCAGCTCAGCGTCACCAGCTCAAGTTCGGCTACGGCAGGCGAAGTCTTCCAATGAAGTCCGTTCGTGTTGAGCGCGGCTGCGAGCATCTCGCCGATGATCGCGGGGGTGGAACCAGTCGTCCCAAAGTACGCCATGAATCCTGGATGGTTCCAGTGTGTCACCGCCGGAACGATCTGCTCCTCGAAATCGTGCATCATGGCATGAAACGATTCCCCATGCTCGGGCCCGCTCGCGGGAAGCGCGTCCACCAATTCCCCCGGATTCATATCCGGCACCACTGGATATTTGCGCGTGTTCTGCAGATATTCTGCAACCCACTCCACGGCTTCGTGAGCGGAGTGGCGGAAATCCTCAACGTAAGCAGTCCAATCGTTTTCGGTGAGCGGCTTGCTGAAATCGATAAGCGTGCGTTCGGCTTCGTGGCGCGGCATGGTCCAACTCCAGGGCAACAGGCAATTCTAACCGACTGACGCCCTTCTTTGATTCGCGAGTGGAATCGCTGCGGGCCGGGTTTGAATCGGACATTGGTTCCGGCTGCGTACGCCCGGCATCTTATAATCAGCTCACATGAAACGTCTCTTCATCCCGGCTCTGGTCTTCGCTGCCTCGATGCTTTACGCGCAGGGCGCTCCCGCTCCAGTACAACGACAGAATCAGCAGGAATCGAACGATCCGGCGACGACCTTGAAAGTAGACGTCAAACTGGTGAACGTCTTCGCGACTGTCACCGACCAGAACGGCGCTCCGGTGGCTTCTTTGAAGCGGAATGATTTCAAGCTCTATGAAGATGGCGAGTTGCAGAAGATCGCGGTCTTCGACCGCGAGAGCGAGTTGCCGCTTTCCATCGTTATGGGTATCGACGCCAGCCTCAGCACGCGAAAAGACCTTAAGCTCGAACTTGAATCGGCGCGCCGTTTTGCCAAGGCCATCCTGCGCCCTATTGATGCGCTGTCGGTATATTCTTTCAGCGAAGTCGTGGATGAAGTGGTTCCGTTCACCTCTGATCTTCGGGAGATAGACAACGGCGTTGCGAAGATTCGAAGTAGTTCGGCAACCGCGATGTACGACGCGTTGTATCTTGGCTCCGAGGCGCTTACCAGGCGCAAGGGACGCAAGGTGATGGTCATCATCACCGACGGCGGAGACACGATCAGCAAGGTTAGTTATCAAGAAGCCGTACGCGCCGCTCAGATTGCCGAGACCATCGTCTATGCCATCATCGAGGTCCCTATCGAAGCCAGTGCGGGACGCGATACGGGAGGTGAACATGCGCTCATCCAGCTATCGCGCGATACCGGAGGCAAATACTATTACGCGAAGTCGCTCGACCAACTCGACGGCGCTTTCGCGCAGATCAGCCAGGAACTCCGCACTCAATATCTGCTTGCCTACTACCCCTCCAAGCGGCTAGGCAGCGAGTTCCGCCACATCGAGATCAAGATCGATCCGCACTCGCCCGAAGCTTCACAAGGCGATTTGAATGTCCGTCACCGCAGCGGATACTTCACCAGCAAGTTGCAGTAGACCACTTCACTTCCTCGTAGCCGCGCTTAAACGGCTTGGGAGCCTTCCTTTTCCTCTGGCCTTTGCCTTTTGACTTTGATGACTCAATGACCCAATGACTCAATACGTCACCACCCAGCGGGCCGCAGTGTCCGCCATTTTCCATTGCCAATGCACTTCTTCTCCGTATCCCCCGACGGGAAAACACAATTACAATAGTCCCATGCCCTTTCGAAGCCCGCAGATTCCTCCCAGCAAAAAAGGCAAGACGCCGCCCCCTGAAGAAACGTTTGAGGAGGCCGCTTACCTCAAGCAGCTTGGAGAAAGCCAGAAGTCCGTCACTATCAAATTGGTGGACGGCGAGATCGTCCGAGGATGGGTGGAGTACTACGACCGCAGCATGATCCGCCTCACTCGCGAAGGCGCGCCCAACCTCTTCATCTTCAAGCACGAGATCATGTACATCTCCGATGGTAATGAGAAGAGCGCATCCCCCAATCGCCTCGACGCAAAGCCTGTCAAAGTGAAGGCTTCCAGAGTCTCCAAAGCCAAACCAGGAACCGATATTCCGGAAGCGCCTCTTACTCCCGCGGGCTCCGAAAGCTAAAGTTAATGACGGTGACCACTGCTTACGAATACGTTCCTCGCCTCAGCGAAATCGCCCGCGAAGCCGGCGCGCTGTTGCTGACCTACTTCGACCGCCGCATCGGGTTTACCTACAAAGGCGATGTCGATCTCGTCACGGAAGCCGACCGCGCAGCAGAGAAACTGATCGTCGAGCACATCAAGAACTCCTGGCCCGATCACGAGATCATTGGCGAAGAGGGAACACGCAAGACCGGCGGCAGTGAATTCCGCTGGTACGTAGACCCGCTCGATGGCACGACCAATTTTGCGCATGGCTATCCTGTCTTCTGCGTCTCGCTGGGCTTGGCGCGCAACGACCAACTCGTCGCGGGAGTGCTCTACGATCCCACCCGCGACGAACTTTTTGCCGCAGAGAAGGGCAAAGGCGCTCAACTCAACGGGAAACCGATGTACGTTTCCACCACCACCACGCTCAGCGAATCCATCCTCGGGACCGGATTCCCCAGCCACAAGCGCCACAAGAATCCGAACATTCACTTCTACCACCAGATAACGTTGCGTTCCCACGGCGTGCGTCGCGCAGGCTCGGCCGCACTCGACTTGGCCAACGTCGCCGCCGGACGCTACGACGGATTCTGGGAATTCAACCTGAATCCCTGGGACACTTCGGCCGGTGTGCTGCTTTTGACCGAAGCCGGTGGGCGTGTTACCCGATACGACGGTTCGCCGTGGCGTATCGAGAGCGACGAAACGCTCGCCTCCAACGGCGTGATTCACGACGAACTGCTGAAGAATTTCGAGGAGATATTCGCGGGACGCGGTAACGAAGCGCCGCCCTCCGCCATCGACTACGCCAGAAACCGTAAGCCGTAGTTTCTGGTGTCTGCCCGCAAAAGCTGGAAACTCTCTCCTGAAATCCCGTATCGCGCTACAATCTCCGGCACGACCTGCGGAGGTTCAACAAGGTGCGTGCCAAACTTTTCCTCGCGTTGCTTTTTTTCCCGGCGCTCGCGCTCGCGCAGCAATCGCCGTCGCGTCTTTGTGTAGCCAGCTTCCGCAACGAGACCACCACCCAGTTCGATTTGCCCAAGCTTCGCGACATGCTCGTATCCCAGATCAAGCTCGGTAATCTCGCGCGCAACAAGCGCCTCGAAGTCCTCCCGCTCAATGGAGATACGGACGAAAAGGCCGCCCCCGAGGTCCGCGATAACCACTGCGATTTCGTCGCCTACTCCCGCCTCACGGTCTTCCGCCTTGCTGGCAGGGCCGGCACCCCCACTCCCGACTCCTTGCCTTCCGCGACCAGGATCGGCCCATACGAGAAATTAAAACCGGAGCAGATCGTGCCCGGTATCCAGTTCACCGTCATCCGCGCTCAAAGCGGAATCCCCATCCTCATTGATCGCCGCTTCAGCACCAGGCCCTTCTCCGGCGAATCCGACTTTGTCGCCTTGCTGCAACCGGTTAGCGACCGAATCCAATCGGAGTTGGAAAAACGCCTGCTCCCCGCCAAAACCGCCAACTAGAGCGGCTTCCATTCTGCATCTCCTTTTTTTGTTAGGATAAATGCGTGAATACGTCGCTACTGAACCGCAAAGTCGAGAAGCGCTCCGACCACGTTCGTTTGCAGGGCCGCATCCTTTTTCTTACCGAGGACCCGGTCCTCATTCGCCGTCAACTCGACGGATGGGACATGCCTTGGAACCTCGTGAATCCCGCCAGCAACCCCAAACTCCGCGACGACATCTCGACCGACGAGATAACCCCCGCTCACATCTGTTTCTTCTTTGATGAAACCCTGGGGGAGTTTCCCTACGTCGGGTTGAAGTGCGGCTCCGAACTGCCCATCGGTCGCGGAGACGTCAAGCGCGGAGGCTTCGTTGCCTGCGTCAGCGGCAAGCGTCGGGGCAAAGGCTCCAGCCGCGAGCATTCGCCTTATGCGGAACTCTGCGCTGGAATCAAACTCGTCATTGGCGAAAACATCGAGCGCATCTACAAGCAGAATTGCCAGAACCTCGGACTGCTCGCCTCTACCGATTTTTCGCTCATCGACAAAGTGCGCAATGGCGAAGACATTCCGCTCTCCACATTTACTCAGGGCGAAGACGAGATCACGCGCCAGGTCATCGAATACGGCGGACTCTTTCCCTTCAACGTCGCGCGCATACAGACCGCGAATGGTGGCGAGAAGAAAGTCAGCATCCCCGCGATCGAAACCGCCAAACGCGGCATGACCGTTGCGGAGAAAATTTTAGCGAGCCACATGTTGGATCCGAAAGGCAAGCAGGGCGTGCCTTTCGTCAAACCCGGCGATACCGGATTCGCGCGCACCGATTTGCGCTTCTCTCACGAATACGTCACCCCGATGGCCTCTATCTTTTACGAGCACTTCGTCGGCAAAGATGTGCCCGTCACCGACAAGGACTCCATCCTCTTCTTCCGCGATCACCTCACGTTTCTGGACGAAGTGATCTCGGAAGAGAAGAAGAAGATGGGCTTGCTCGACCTCGCCTCGCAGCTGAAGTTCAAGCAGGCGGACTTTGCGGCCAAGCAGGGAATCCGCGTACATGGCGAGCTCAAGGACCGCAAAGGCAGCGAAGGCATCTGCCACTCCATCGTCGTAGAAAGCTACGCGCTTCCCGGCCAGTTGAATGTTGGCAGCGATTCGCATACGCCGCACGTCGGCGCCATCGGATGCGTCGCCTTCGGCATCGGCACCACCGACGTATTCAACGCATGGTTCGCAAAAGATGTTCGCGTGAATGTGCCCGAGTCGGTAAAGGTTACGATTCGCGGCAAGCGCCGCCCCAACGTCACGGCAAAAGATTTCATCCTGCAACTGCTCGCGCTCGATTACATCAGGAGCGGGAAGGCGCTCGCGAAAGTCATCGAATACGCGGGCGAAGCCATTGAAGCGCTCAGCGTCGATGAGCGCGCAACCATGACCAACATGGCCGCCGAGATCGGCGGATTCACCGGCATCGTTGCACCCGATGAAAAAGTCGTCGAGTTCCTCATGGAGCGCCGCAAAATGCCGCGCGCTGAAGCCGAGGCACTCATCGCCGGACTCCAATCTGATCCGGACGCCGTGTACGCCCACACCATCGAACTCGATGCTGATGAGATTTTTCCGATGGTCGCGACGCCCGGCGATCCCGGCAACGGTAAATTCATTCGCGACCTCAACACGCCGGTGCCCGTCGAAATCGCATACGGCGGGACCTGCACGGCCGGCAAAAATGAAGACATGGATATGTATGCCGCCGTCCTGGCAGACGCTCTGAAACACGGCAAGCGAGTTTCCGAGAGTACGAAGTTCTACATACAGTTTGGTTCGCAGCAGACGCGCGATTACTGCATCTCCCGCGGATATCTCGACATCTTCCTGCGTTCCGGCGCAACCGTCATCGAACCTTCCTGCGGTGCTTGCATCAATGCCGGCCCCGGCGTTTCCACGCGTCCCGACCAGGTGGTTATCAGCGCGCAGAATCGCAATTTTCCCGGACGAAGTGGCCCCGGCCAGATGTATCTCGCCTCCCCGCTGACGGTCGCCGCCAGCGCTGTCGCCGGATACATCGTGGAATACGCAGGCGCGGAAGAGGTAGTCACGAAGTAGCAGGATTCGTCGAACACGGGGGCCTCCGAAATCCGGAGGCCTTTCTGCGATACGCAGACAGATGCTCTATTCACTCGAACAATTCGGACGCGCATACGTGCTGCGACTCGGCGGCGATGGTTCTGACAAGACCAACAAGTTGACTCGCGCGCGCGTGATTGCACTTGCGGATTGCGTCGAACGACTAGCCCGCGATTGGCCAGCGGGCAAGGCGAACGGCCTCGTCATCACCGGCAACGCTCACTTTTTTTCCGCCGGAGCCGACCTTAAAGAAATCGCGGCGCTCACCGGACCGGAGGCCTATGAATTCGCAGCCATGGGCCAGCGATTGATGCGCGCAGTCGGCGAGTTCCCGGCGAATACCATCGCGGCAGTACACGGCTACTGCATGGGTGGCGGACTCGACCTGGCACTCGCATCCCGCCACCGCATTGCCGGCTCTCACGCCGTCTTCGGACACCGTGGCGCAGCGCTCGGACTCATCACCGGATGGGGAGGAACGCAACGCCTTCCACGCCTCGTCGGAAAAGCTCGCGCGATTGAAATGTTCGTCGCCGCCG
>JBBRZF010000073.1:0-15591 GCA_038236965.1 Terriglobales bacterium
CTCGACGAGCAGCCGGACGCTAATGCCAAAGATCTGTTCGTCCGTTTGCAGGAAAGCATGCCGGGCACGTTCTCATGTGGGCAACTGCGAACTCTCCAACGCCGGGTCAAACAGTGGCGCAGTGAGATCGCACGCCAGTTGGTACTCGGCTCTGAAGCCGATCTGACGGAACTGTGCCCGACCGATGTCGCCACGATGCACTCGGAAGCGGTACGTCCATGATCAGCGAGTTGGACTTCCAATCGATCAAACGCAGCGTGACCATGGAATCGGTGCTTCGGCACTACCGCGTGGATCTTCGACGGAGCGGCACAGACCAATATCGGGGATGCTGTCCGATTCACGGCGGCGAAGGGCAGGACGCCTTTCACGTAAATCTCCAACGCAACATCTTCCACTGTTTTGCGTGCAATGCCGGTGGAACGGTGTTGGACTTCGTTGCCGCCATGGAGCGTTGTTCTGTGTTGGAGGCGGCGCGGAGACTGCAAACCATGACGTGCTCGTCGGGGCCGGTGCGGTCGACCACGAATAAGAAAGAACTGGTTACGAAAAGAAAAAGGGTTTCGTCGCCCTTAGAGTTTACGTTGACTGGCATTGATTCCTCGCATCCCTATCTAGCAGAACGAGGCATCCTGAAAAAGACGGCAGTCGAGTTTGGCGCCGGTTTTTATGCTGGACCGGGGCTGATGCATGGACGATTGGTTATCCCCATTCACAATGCTGCCGGTGAACTGATTGCGTATTGCGGGCGCTCGGTGGATGGGACTCAACCGCGGTACCGGGTTCCACCGGCCTTTCCCAAGTCGGAGATTCTTTTCAACCTGCATCGCGCCGCCGCCGGGGCGGACAGATCAGTCGTCGTAGCGGAGGGCTTCTTCGACTGCATGAAGGTGCACCAGGCCGGTATTCGGTCGGTTGTAGCGCTCATGGGATCGGTTCTGTACGAACCCCAGCGCCAAGCGCTGGTTGAGCGGTTCCGCCATGTCATTCTCCTGCTGGACGGCGATTCAACGGGCCGAAAGGCGAGCGCGGTGATCGCTAACAAACTAATGCCACACTGCTCAGTCCAAGTGATTCTGTTGGCGGATGGCCTGCAACCGGACCAAATGTCAGCGAAAGACGTCGTCGATGCTGTCCAGCGGTTCGCCAACGACGATTAGAGGTTCGGTAACATTTCTAATTGAGGCAACACGGTAGGGAAGAATAGTTGACGCCAGACACAGGGGTGTACTCCCATGACCGCAGCCTCGCTGGGCACCACCGTCGAAAACCATGTTGCCCACTAACCGAACCACTTTCTACCTTGCGGCTGGTGACACGGCGTTCGTTAGTATAGACCCTGTAAGCTGGACGTCTCCGTTTCAACCTGTGACCTAATTGTATTCTCCCTGCAGGACAAATCCCGCCCAATAATACGGAGACGACCATTGTGCATGGCCCGCCATCCACATCTGCGCCGCTCGCAGTGCTGCGGCAGTAGACCGGTGTTCAACCAGTATTCCTCGATAAAATTGCTTCATCAGTTCCGCCGTGGCCAAATCGTCCACCTTCCATAAACTCGCTAACACACGAGTTGCACCAGCATACATGAAGCCCCGCGTGACCCCTATCAGGCCCTCGCTCCCCAAATCTTTTCCCAAAGCGGTTTGGCAAGCGCTGAGCACAACCAAATCGGCAGTAAGAGTTAAGCTGTAAATTTCCTGCAAGCCCACGAAACCACTCGCCCGAGCACCACGCTCGTCCCACAGAGACAATATCAAACCGGCCAGGTCTGGCTTGCTCTCGTTGTAGAAACCATGGGTCGCGATGTGCACAATGCGGTACTTTGATAGCGCACCACTTGTGAGCACCGTTGCGTTAGCCCTGAATCCACTCGCAAACAGGCGATCATTAGGACGGACATATTGTAGGATCGAATTAGCCTCATGCCGTGTAAATGGTAACCGCGGCAGTGCACGATCTGGCCCCTCTGTTAAGCCGACTTCCTCTGCTGCCCGATGCGCCACGTCCATGTTCCCCCGTTCCGCCCGATTGTGCGTAATCCCGTTCCCGAGTGCCCTGCGAGTCACCTGCGCTGGAACACGCGGATCGCTTAGCTCAAAGACTGGATCCGCTAGGATGGCAATGGCCTTATCTGCCGGCCTACGCTTCTGAGACAGCTCACGAAGAGTTGACAACGTTGATAACGATGGGAGGCTGATGACCTCATGGCCGAAAGCAATTGGAATGTGTTGCTCACCGCTATTTGGGTCAGGTAGTGCCGCAAACGGTATCATGTTCAGCACACCATCCGCAATGACCAGCAACCGCTTTCCCCGAAGGCCAGTGGCTATCGGTTCGAAAAGCATATTACTTAGAGCAACAGATGCGTCGATACCCTTAGCATCCACATGTACTAGTCTGCGTCGCCGCTCGTCCGCTGATTCTCCCTTTACTATCTGGCCACGAGCAATCACGCCTACGTAGACCTTCTTTGCAACTGCCTCAACCTCATTCCGCGCAGGCAGCTGCGAGGCTGTGACACTATCATGCGTAACAAGCCATACATAACTGTGTGGAGTTCCCAGCGCATACTCCAGCGCAACCGTATCGTTATCGAGCAGAGCTTGCATGTCGCGAATCGTAAGTGACATTGTCTTCATTCGCGATTTGCCTCCGGCGCTATTCACGCGTATTAATCGCAGAACAGTTTCATATTCTCGACGAATCTCATATATCTCCCGTTGAAGGCGCTCCCAGTCCTCAGAGTCTATACTTCCGCCAAAAATACCTTCTGCTGTCTTACGCTGTAGCGAGCTGCTTAAGGTCCGCACTCGCGCGACTAAGGCCGGGTCGGCCTCTTGCCCGAGCTCCACCCGTCCCTGTCGCAATTGCGCTACTAACCCCTGCAGACGGGCTTTCTCGTTTGCTTCCAAGGCCGCGGTAGCGCCCTCGGCGTTCTTCGTTTCTGCCCACAGTCTCATTAACACCCGTGAGTATTGACTATACAGATCTAACTCGCACGGTAAGGTAACATCCTGAAACAAGTAAGAGCAGTGGCTGTCGTCAGTCCACTGTTTAATACCATCGTCCAGTACTTGCCGTGCTTCGTCCACTTGGTTATCTAGCAGTAGTGCGTCCGAAAGACGTGACACGGCGCGGGGGTCGACGGCCACGACGCTCCGCAATAGCTTCACCGCTTCACGTCTTTGACCCAGCCTCAGAAGAAGTTCTGCAAGGTAAACCTTGTAATAAGCATCCTCGTCAGCGCCCGTCTTACGTAAACAATCAATTGCGTCTGCGATCCGGCTCTCGTTCGCGAGGCTAATTGCCATGCTTCGACCAATGCTACGACGAAGAGTCACAGCCTCTAACTGATCGCTAAGTGTGCCAGCAATACCGAGAGCTGATTCATACATGATACCCGCACGTGTCGGCTCGGTAGGTGCGAGTGCTGACGCTATACTGCTGAGTGTCGTGGCTTCTGACAAGCTGTCATGTGCCGCTCGGTAAAGACGGAGTGCTTGATCATAATAGGCCAGCGCGCGACGTCGGGTTGCCTCACCGACTGCTTGCGTGTGAAACGGGTCAAGCAGTAAGTGGGCTGCTGCTACCAACGCGTCCGCCTCCCACTTGGAGTTGCCGCCAGATCTGGCCTGAACCAGCTCTTCCTCGACTACCGTGACTGCAGCATTCCAATCATTTAGAGTGTGTTCGTAGATATCACGCAAGTCGCGAAAAAGTGTTTGCTCACTGACCAGATCACCTTCTTGCTTTGCCGCATTCAAAAGCTGTCGGCAGACCATAAGCAGTGTTCCGACCCGGCCGGCCGTTATTAAGGCGTGTCTAATCTGATTAAAGGCCGGTACTACAACGTCGCAGGACTGGCGCGGGGACGAGCCATTTGGGCAGGTTCGGATTAGGGCTTGCCAACGTCTGATGGTGAGATCGACGTCACCAGACGCGGCCGCCACTCGCGCTAGGCCGATGAGTGCCTGCTGTTCCAACTGTACGTGTGAGGCTGATTGGGAAAGCTGTAGTGCTTGGGCAAACAACTGGGAAGCGGAGGCCAGCTGTTCTGATTTCTCATGGACCGTTGCCAAAGCCATGAGACTGCTAATTTCACCCAGGGAGTCTTTCAGGTCTCGGCGGATGGTCAGGGCTTTGTTGATGTGTTCTAGCGCCCGAGACCAATCGGTCAATGAGATGTATATGTACCCCATGCTCTCCAACATAGCGGCTTCGGTTACGCGATCCTGCCCTGACGGAACTACCTTCAAAGCGGCCGAATAGTACGTGAGGGCGTTGGCGGAGTCGCCATTAGCAAAGAGAATGTCTCCCAACAAAGAAAGAGTGGTTGCTTGCCACCCATACTCAGCCCTTGCAACTGCTTCGTTCGCCTCAATGGTGCACAGTGCCACCGCGTCCTGGCGCCGGTGTGAAGCAAACAGTACCCGAAGAGCATTCGCAAGTTCAACGCGTCGCTTTGCGGGGTCATTAGTGTCGCGCGATGTAGAAAGGGCCTGCGTAAACAACTCAGCCGCTTTGGACAGATCGTGACGCGCTTCATACGCGAGGCCGAGATTATTGAGTGCGACGGCTTCACCCGCATGGTCCGCGAGGTCCCGCCAAATGACGAGAGCATGATTCAGATATTTCAGTGAGAGGGCGTCATTTCGATGGGCCGTCAAGTAGCGGCCAAATGCATTGAGGAGGCGCGCCGCCTGCGGCTGATCGAATTCCCGCGTGATCCGAACTGCCTCGTCGATGTGTGAGGCGGCAGCTGAGATGTCCGATAACTTAGTGTAGGTCCACGCCATGCGGCCCGCGGCGTATGCCATTCCGTGTTTATCTGCAAGTGATTTGCTCAGTTGCAGCGCGCGCTCGTAGTATTCTATAGCCTGTCTATAAGGACCACGGTTCTCGTACACCAGAGCTATGCGTTGCAATAGAGCAAGTTCGATCGTCGTATCGGCGAACGAGTGGGCGAGTTCAAGAGCGCTGGAGCAGTGCAAAGCCGCTTCTGCATCATTACCATTCATTTTATCTATTTGACACGACGCCCCAAAGAGTCGCGCCTCGGAATGTATGTCTTGTGCAGCGCGCGCGATGGTTAGTGCCTCGCCGAGCAGTTCGCGCCCTCTATTCCATTCGTTCAGGGCGCCATACTCAAATGCGCTAAAAAGCACCGTGTCGAGCGCCCGCTCCTCATCCGGTATTCGCCTGAATATCGCGATAGCGTCATCCAGCAACGCTAGTGCGGACCGGCGCCCGCTGACGGTGTATCTGCGTTGTAGAACCGTCGCCTTGCGCAGCGCATCTTCGGCAGCGAGGCGGTCGATATCCTGCCGCGTCGCCAACCTTTGAGCGACAACACGGAACTCGTAATGCCCGACAACGCCAGCGTGGGCAAGGGGTGTGATTTCCACTACGTATGTGCCAGGTTGTTGGGCGAGATGGAGTACCCTCTCGGGGCCCGTTGCGCCTGTTGGGCTGTCGATCTGGCCAAGGAGATCGCCCGTAGGGGACCAAAGGCGAACGACGACATCTATACATTTCTGCTCTACGATGGCATAGAAGAACTCACCGGACCGAAAGTCTGCCCTGTACGAATGAACTTCGCCGCTCCGAAGTTCGCGGTCGATCGTCGGACCGCCGGGGACGGGCATCACGTCCAGTCTGCTTTGCGCCTCGGCCAACGCCATACTAAACACTAGGGCTGCCAAAGTGGCGAACCGACAATCAAGCATTTGTACTCCTGCTCTGCCGTGGTTAATCGGAAGGTACCTCATTGAGGCGCAGTCTAAGTCCTTATCGCCAGTCGCCGCTAAGAGAAAACGCAGCCCAGTAGAACGGATGTGATGAACCGCGTGAGTGCAATAGCTCCAATTGCGCCGATTGGAGTGCCTCGTCCTTGCTCTTTCCATTCTGTAGCTCAGTATAAAGGTGTTTCATCAATTGCGAAGTTCGGAGATCCTCCACGCTCCACAGCGAGGCTGACGATCGAGCGCGCCCCCGCATACTGGAACGCCCGTGTCAATCCGATGAGATCTTCCCCACCGATCTCCTTCCCTAATGCTGTTTGGCAAGCCGAGAGCACTACCAGATCTGCATCCAGACGCATTTGCTCGAAGATCTCCCATGCCTTGTAATAAGCCGTTTTTCTGCCCTTCTGTCGGCTTCTCGGGGATTGCTAGCGCGAGACCGGAATTCAACAGGAACTCGTGATCTAAGTGTGCGTGCACGGCAAAGTGAATATAACGCGCCTTCGGAGTAACGGATGTGGCTCGTTCTTCTGTAGCCTCAGCCCCCAAATAGACTGCAGCTCGCTCGGGAAAAAGCGCCGTGATATTGGTGACTTCCTCCCGGCTGAAAGGCAGGCGCTCCTGCGCCAATCCTCGTTCCGCTGCCGATCGCACTTCGGGGTTCGTCGGAAGTTGCGAAAGTAGGGAAGACGCGTATTTAACGGGGCTGTTGGGTGCCAGCTTGTTAAACAGGGCCAGTGTGTCTCAATGTATCCGGCGCACCTGAAACGAATAGCCAGCAACCACTTCTGGTTGTGCGTCAAGACTCACGCCTTTAAGCTTTAGTATGTAATCACCGGGATTAAGCAGAGCAGATGATAGATCAACCAGCACCACTTTAGCTGAACGATCTTGTGGATTCCTACCATATGCGGACTTTCCAGGAGGGGATTGGGGGCTCACATTATGCTTCTCCCAAATCTCTTTGCCATCTGCGGTCTCCACAACGGCGTTGTACCGGTCGAAATCATCAGCCTCCAGAGCCATCTTTAAACGGACGAGAATCGCTCCCGGCGGAAGTGACACCGTATTTCCATCCCCTTCACCCCTGGTCCCAGTGACGAGCGCAAAGGTGAGAATCGGGGGCAGTTTTGGAGGAGTCATAGTTGCGGAGGGCTGCTCAAGCACACCCCCGGGCGAGGCTTTACCAACTTCAGTATTGATCTTCTGCGCTGAACCGCCGCTAGCCCCAGCTACACCTGCGCTTGGATGTGATCGGACTCCCCGACCATGTGTTCCCGCGGTCGGCGAGGGTAACTTTCCCGTATTGATCTCATTCGCGGTAGCCGGCGTACTCACGAACGGCTGATCTACCTTCGCCATAGCTGGCGACAACGGAGTTCGCCACAAATATGAAACGGTAACTATACCGACGAGCAAAGCCGCCGTGGCCGCGGCAAATGCCACAGGTATACCGAACGAAGGGGGCACAAAAATGGATAAAAGAGATCTCCAGAATCCGCGTTTAGCCACGGGCAGGGGCATTTCCATTCCGCCGATGCCGGGCATTTCGCCGGACTGACTGAGACCGGTCGAATCCCCCTGGGGAGACGGTCTACCGACCAGTGCTGCTATCGCCCCGAAAGCTCCCGGTACATTCTCCGGTTCCCTAATTTCCGACGAGATCGAGCGAATCCGACCGAGATGCGCCAGACGATCGGCCCCGGTCCGCAAAAACTTCGCGAACAAGATTTTATGCTCCCGCTCCGGAGAGCCGATAAACAGCCGCTCGAAACAGGTCAAGTCCTCGCCGGTAAGTTCTCCATCAACATAGGCATCGATCAACTCCTCCTCAATCGCCTGTAATTGTTCGTGAAGGGCCTCGTTAACGAAGTACCGGTCCTCGAAATGATCGCGCTCCGCGTCGGGCAATTGCCCGAGCAGGTATCGGACGATAGTCGCGTCGTCCGCCGCCGCTTGCCACACGTTGCCCTCCATAGCTTAGTGGTTCAATTCGCGTTTTGTTTCATGAGATCGTTGGGCGCATTCCAAAACACATTTCTCCAAACGCTTTCTGGCCCTGAAAGCCTTGACTCTCAACGCCGTAGCGCTTATACCTAACTCTGCAGACAGCGTCTGCTTGTGCACGATCTTCTCGCGCTTTTCATACTGATAGTATCCGGCGATGATGCGGTTTTCCTCGGCCGTTAATAGCTGTATGCATTCTTCTAGACAATGTAGAGTCTGCGGAGATGGAAGCTGCGCAGTTGCCAGCTCCTCGCCTTGCGGGCTGCGGTCCCACACTGGTTCAGGGATGTCTTCGATCGATGTAATCTTCTTTTTTCGCTTGTGTGCTTCAGAGGCGACGTTGCGGGCGACCCCAAGAATGAATGATGGCAGGTTTTGAACTTCGATCTCGGTCGATCGCCGCATAACACGATCCATCGTATCGTCCACGAGATCGTCGCCATCCCAGCAGCAGTTACATCGAAAAAACGTGGCGAGCTTCGCGCGAATCTGCTCGTAGAGGTTTCCTGCTTGAACCGGGTCTGGATCCAACGCCTTCAGGAACCGCTCAAAACCGTCCTTGGTGAGAACCCATCGTACCCGAGCTGAACTGGACGCCTCCATTCTCGATAAAGCTCCGATTGAGTGCCTAATTCTATCAGGTCTGGCCCTCTGTAAAAACTCCACCGAATCGACCGAATAGACGACACCGCCCTGATTTTCACAATGCTCGACGGTGGTAACGCTTTTGAGCTCGGGCCACTAATACATGGAGGCGGTCATCACGACGGTCCTTCGGGCATTGCGATGTGGCGACTCTTCGTCCCACTTTGCCGGGCGAGGCGGGTGTACTTCACACGGGGATGCACGGCCATCCGGGGGTAAGCCGAAGTTTCGCCGCGCGGGGGTTGTAAGTGTCGTAGATGAATGATGGTCCACGGATAACGTTGGGAATTCACGGACTACGGAATCGAACGCCGAGACATAGATGCTCGCAGCGTCCAAAAGGATAGGGCTTTGAATCCGATATAAAAAAACAAACGTCTCGGCGAGAACGGACTCTGTCCAGCGTAAATGCTTTTATTGGCAAATATCGGCTATCAAAAATGAGGAGCCGTTTGATCCCGCACTAAAAGGAGAATGTGCTCTTGAAGAACTAAATAATCTCACAGCAGTTTACAGTTCAATGAAATCCGGCTTGCTGGTTCTTGTTGGAGGGAGATCAACAAACCGGGAATTCGGTCACGAGGCAAGGCCAACCAAGCCCCAGTGGGAAACCAATCAAAGTAACCCAATGCTTAATGTTACTTTGATCGAGATTGTTACACAAACAACTACCTCGGGATGGTCAGTTCCTAACTGGGCATACTAATTCTTTAGGAGACACTATGCCTTCACGAAGAGTCATATTGTATGAATGGCTTAGCGCGCATCTAAGATTAGAAACCGCGCGACTTTTAACAACTGTAACTTGCGCGTTTTTGATGGCCCTTTTCACCGTCCAGGGCACAGCGCAAACGTGGTCCCAACTGACGACTTCCGGTGCCCCACCGGCTCAAGGTGGCTACACGGTATACGATAGGGCAAACAACCGGTTGATCCTTTTTATTCCTGGTAACAATCTGAACCAGGTCTGGGTCTTGACCAACGCCAATGGTCTCGGGGGCACTGCGTTGTGGATGAGATTGCAACCCACTGGGACACCACCGGCCGGCAACGGTGGTGGAGCGACGGTATATGATCCCAATACTAACCAGCTGATTTACTACGGCGGGTGCTCGGCTAATTGTGGCTCGGCGTTGGACGCGGTATACCTATTGAGCAATGCGAATGGCTTAAATGGTACTCCGTCGTGGTCGCAGAGCTCGGTTACCCCCTCGTTCCCACGGGCATCTCCCCATACTGTTTACAACGCTTCGACGAAGAGAATGATAGCCTTCGGCGGTAATCTCGCTTTCTTCGGTACAGCTCAGAATGATACCCGCGTTCTAGTCAACGCCAATAGCGCCTCGTCAACCTGGACGACCCTCCATCCCACGGGTGGGCCTCCTGGCGTGCGTACCAACGGAACCGCCGTTTACGATCCGTTCAACAATTTCATGATCGTTTTCGGAGGAACCGATCTCGCGAATTCGTCCAGCCTGAACGACTACAACGATTTTTGGACTCTGTCCAACGCTGACGGAAGCGGGTCGGGTACGTCCACCTGGACCAAAATCATTCCCGAAGGACATCCGCCGGTCGGCCGGCGAATCCATGCGGCTGTCTACGATCCAGGTCACGATGCAATGTACGTTTTTGGAGGCCTACAGGACGGCTCCAACAACTCAGTGCTTGGTGATTTGTGGCGGTTGTCCAATGCGAATGGCCTGCGACGATCTGAGCCGCGCTGGGATCAGATTGGGCAGCGCGGGACGTCACCGGGTGGAAGCTACGGTCATAGCATCCACTTCGATGTGGTCAACGAGCGGATTATCTTCTATGACGGTAGTATTCGAGGAGTGAATCAAGGTAATCAGGTGTTCATTTTGGATCTGCTGCAGCGCTAATCTGAGCTTCCGGCCTAGCCACAAGATCGCGCGCCGGAAGGGTCGCATAATAAGGGCTCAGATCCGACCACAATGAATGGCTTCGTGAATCCGCAACGCCGGGTTCACGAAGATCCATTTGGCCGCGCGGATTGGAGTCAAGCGATGCACGCATGTCGCGCGCGCAATCGCAGAGTTGAACCGTGGACAGCATGCGACACGCTACGCACCAGTACAGAATTATCGATCTTCCGCCGATGCATTAAATACCCGTGGCAGCTCTGTAGTCGTATGCTGTTGCTATTCTGTCCCGATGGCTTTGATCGAACGCACCGCTTATCCCCGCTTCAGCAGGGTGTTCACAGCGCCGGAACTCCGCCCGATGGCGCGCGGCTGTTCCACAGCCCTACCGGCAACCGTCTCGCGGTTGTTAGCGAAGCCGTACGCCGGATAATTCTGAAAGTGACACACTTAGCCGTCCTCAATACGCAATCTTCTCGATCTCGTCGAGCGCCACAGAATCGTCACGGCGGTCGTACAGACCGGTCGTCCGAGCGGATTCGTGTCCGGCCATCTGCTGGGCGATTTCAAGCTTGGGGTAGCTGGCCGGAAACGGAAGTTTTTTACTATTGCATATTGAACGCAGTGTTAACTGTGCCGTTGGCAGCCCGAAGCCGTAAGTCCCAATTGGAGGATGATCGTAAGCACGGAGTCGCGGCCAGTTTCCGGCGGGGCAGGCGCGCACGGTGACCGGCGACAGATCCTGATCGCGGAGCGAGCGTGCAAAGGCTGCAAGCAGCGCCTCGCCCAGGATCGCCGTGGCGGGAGTCATTGAACGCAATGTCAACCCCCTTCCACGCAGTACTTGTACGCCACAACAGGACGATTTGGGCTTGTTTGGCCACCCCTGCCGCTCGGCAGAAAGTCCGGCTCAACCCGTCCAATCCTGCAAGCCATATGGAATCAGCAAGTTGACCGAACATTGCGTTCAATACGTTAGAGTAAAAAACTTTAGTTTCCGGCCAGCTACCCCTGACCGGAACGGCTCCTGCCAGTCGCATCAATAATGGTTCAGTCGCACGAAGAATGGTAGCCAGTCGCATCGATAAAGAGAATTCACAGAAGTTCTAAAACATTGGACCGGTCCAAGAATAAGGCTGAACAGCGTCTACCGCGCAAGATAAGTAGTTCTCTACGCAAGGAGAAGTGTAGATTGCCGGTGTATTTCCGTGTAGACTACGAGGTATGGTGATCACCATCGCGGCACATAAAGGCGGTGTCGGGAAGAGCACGACGGCGGTCCACCTCGCTTCCTGTCTGAGTCGGATAGCACCTACGCTTCTTATCGATGCCGACATGAACCGGTCTGTTATGAGGCAGTGGGCTACAAAGGGGAAACTCCCGTTCAAGGTCGTGGACGAGCGTCAGGCTGCTATGTACACTCGTCAGTACGAGCATACCGTCATTGACACGGAAGCCGGGGCCGACGAGGATGATTTGAAAGCCGTGGTTGGCGGCTGCCACTTGCTGGTGCTGCCATGTACTCCCGACCCGCTCTCCATCGGTGCCCTGATGTCTACTATCGGCACTCTCAAAAGGATTGAAGCCAGTAGGTATCGAGTGCTCCTCACAATTATTCCGCCCAAACCGAATCGGGACGGCGAGGACGCAAGAGAACTGCTGGAAAAGCATGGGTTGCCGCTGTTCCGAAGGGGCATCCGCCGGACGGTTGCATTTCAGAGGGCTGTACTGGAGGGAACCACTGTCGATCAGGTGGACCGCACGGGACTCGCCTCACTGGATTATGATCGGGTAGCAGAGGAGATGGTTACGCTCGTAGACCGTTATGTGCGTAGAAGCGTAACAGCGTAGAAGGGTATCAATGGCCAAATCGCGATTGTCCGACATTCAACTGCCTCCTGTCGAAATCCCGACGGAAGAAGCGTTTCGTACGAGGAAAACTGCGACCACGATACGTCGAGGCAATCCCGCCTATCGTCAGTTTTCTGCCTACATACCAGATCAGCTGTACCGACGCTTTAAGGCGAAACTGGCGACGGAGGATCGGGATCAGTCGGACGTGCTAGAAGAGTTGATATCCAGTTGGGTAGATGTGTAGTACGGGAGACGACAAGACGGGTAGACAACACTAATCTGGTTTACACCCAGGAGGTTAGCTTGGCAACTGAGCTAACCAGCATCATCACCGAACTGCAGCAGCAGCGAGCTGCCATTGACAACGCTCTTTCCGAATTGCACGAGATCAGCGGTGGGCAGCCGCACCGACCGTTGTAAAGAGACGAGGCCGCCGCCGGGCAAAACCTTTAGCGTGGAAACCCGCCGGCGAGGCGCCAAAGCGGCGATAATGCGGAGCGGGCTGGGAGACGGTTCAGCAAAAGGCACCTGCCCGCAAGAAGCGGAGCCGCCTGACCGCAGCCGGGAGGAAGTGTCTATCGGGGATGAATGAAGGCGACATTGAAGAATCTACCGATCAAAAAAGGCTCGTTAGTCATTGATCTCCTTAGCCCTCAGATAATTGGCACCGCAGTGAAATGATCGGAGCCTCCCAGAAACGGTTCCGCAACCCGGGCTAACGCCGCCAGCCACGGAACCGAATCAACCTTGATTTAGTGCTATTCGAATCAAGTCCAGTATCGATCCTAGCTTCCTAGCGTTCCTGTAGATCTAGAATAAACACCTGGTTATTGGGCATTGATCCACGAACATTGCCGCCAACCAGGATGATACGCTCGGAAACCGGATCAAAAACCATACTATGACCGTAACTGCCCCCCGGCGGTGTCCCGCGCTGTCCGATTTGCTCCCACTTCGGTTCTGACCTCCGAAGGCCGTTTGCATTCGAAAGACGCCACAAGTCACCAAGGGCGGAATTGCTTTGATCTTGCAAGCCGCCGAACACGTACATTGCGTCACGACCGGGATCGTAAACAGCTGAGTGAATACGTCGTGCAACCGGCGGGTGCCCTTCCGGGATGAGTTTTGTCCAGGACGACGAGACGCCCTCGCTCCCGTCTGCATTCGAGAGAGTCCACACGTCATTGTAGTCATTTAAGTTAGTCGAGTTGATGAGATCGGTCCCGCCAAACACGACCATATGGTTGTGGTTTTGGTCGTAAACCACCGTCGCGGTCGCACGCACACCTGGGGGCCCTCCGATTGGCTTTATCGTTGTCCACGTAGAACTGGCGCTATTCGCATTAAGAAGAACACGAGTGTCATTCTGAGCTGTACCGAAGAACGCGAGATCGCCTCCGAAGGCCATCATTCGTTTAGTAGATGGATTGTAACCGGTGTGGGGTGAAGCACGCGCCACAGATACATTGGTTGTGCTCTGCGACCATACCGAGGTTCCTCCAATGCCGTTGGCGTGGCTAAGCAGATATACTCCCGACAGCGGAGCGCCGCAATTCGCCGAGCATCCCCCGTAATATATCAACGTGTTCGTGATGGAATCATAGACGGAGGCCCCTTCCCCGGTCCCGGTTGGCGGAGTCCCGGTCGTTTGCAATTGTGTCCAGATCGCCGACCCGCCAAGACCATTGGCGTTGGCCAAGACCCAGATCTGGTTGAGAGTGCCGGGAATGAATAGTATTAACCTATTATTGCCCGCATCATAGTTTGCGTAGCCGCCCTGACCAGGTGGCGAGCCAATCGTAGATAGTTGAGACCACGTTTGCGACATGGCTGGGATCGCCAGCAATAGAACGTGAGCAGCAAGAGTTACAACAGTTAACTTCCGCGCGGCCGTCCATATGGCGAGGACCGCGAACAATCGTTCAAACGACGTCCTTTGCAAAAACATTTCGTTCTCCTGTAGTCGCAGTGTGCCCGATGTAAGAGGGGCCATGGTAACATGCAGGCAATAACGTAGCTGGTGGTTTAGTCACCTGACCGCTCACCGGCATAGACAAGCAATAGTTACCGCTGATCCCTTTACGCTGCTTGGGCTTGCGTTTTTTTTGTCTACTAGTGGTTAACATTCGGTTCGCACCTCCCCTTAGGAATATGCAACTCCGCCGCTTTGTGTTATCTACTCGGTTGTCTTTCCTCGCCTTCGTTTTACTCCCTTGTTCTGCACTTCTCTGACACCGTTCACACTTTGAGTGACGCTACACTAAAAACGTTACCGCATTAAGTTCTGTTAACAGTTTCGCCATGCGGTCACTCGCTATAGATGGTTCGGTGCAGGTCGGCCAACGTTAAGAACAGTTGATTGTCCGGCACTTGCTGGAGGTTAGTGGTAGATCTTGTCAGACGTGGCTTACGCCGTCCGGGAAGGGGGCGATGGGTGCTGTTTGAGTCCGGGCACTCTCGACGATAGCCGTGCTATAGGTTTCCACATGACACGATAACAAAGCGGCTCTCGTCATCACCGGCCGCCTTCTCAAGACATTCCGGCAGTTCTCTTTGTGTGGTGCCCGGGATCCATTCCCGCGGAACCCCGTGAGAAATGGCGGACGAAGTAACGGGTTGAGTGTACACAAGGGGGCTGAACACCGGTGAAGCTGTCAGGCCAATAGCCGATGCACCCGGCGCCGTCAGGCCCGTGTGCGCAGTATCAAAGTAGAGCGACACGGAGTCCGTTGCTGAAGGCGCCGGAGCGATACCAGTCTGCCACGAACGCCGATCGATGCCAGTTACACAAACGAACAGATCATTGTCAGTACGCAACAATTGCGCGGGACCAGGCTGTTTACCGACAGATGAACGGAACTCCCGAAATCGGATAGACAGTTCGTGCAGTTCGCATTCATCGGCGGAGGATTCGGCACACGTGGGACGGGAACGCTGACGCCATTATGGGCCAGCACATCCGGCGCCATGAGTCCAATCAGACCGGCGGCAAGAGACCACCGTACAACAACTCTACATGCTGTTCGGAACAACAATGAACGGGTAGGTTTAACGTTTCTCCGAGCACCTGACCCACTCGCGTTCGCCGGCCGACCTTTCCCCTGTAAAGTGGGGTGTGTCAACCAAGCAAGCTCGAAGTCGGATGCCGCGGCTCTGTAAGTGTCTTGGGATTTCATGTGTAGGGCATTTCGAAACAACCTCTCGTATTGAGGTGTTCGCAGACTAAAGCGCCACCGCACATCCGGAGACACAAGGATATGAGACATTAGCTTGGCGTGATCGAAACTCTATTATTGATATCCACTTCACTCGCAATCCGCATACCTAAACACAGGGGCATTTTGCACATTCTCGATTTTGGGGTAGCGGCCACATGCTGCTGGAAGCGGTGGACTTTTTGCAGGAACTCCACTGATACGGAAAGTCACCCGGCAAGCCAACCCTGCCGACTTCCCGAC
>JBBRZF010000074.1:0-15195 GCA_038236965.1 Terriglobales bacterium
CCACACCGAGGCAGCCGTCTACAACCTCATGCACCCGGCGGAGAAGGTTGCCCGGCCCGAACGCCAGGTCGATCCCAATGTCCGAGAGGCGGAAAAGCAGCTCGAACGTTCCTTGGGCGTGAAAGTAACCATCACCGACAAGCGCGGCAAGGGCAAGATCCTGCTGGAATACGGCACGTTGGAGGATTTCGACCGCATCATCGAAGCGCTCGGCACCCGGCAATAGATTTACATATATCAATATATCGAAGCGTGCAGGCCTGTTCTCCGCCGCTAAATATCGACACATATAAATGTATATTGGAGCCCAAATTCTCTGTAGCCGCAGTGGATTGGCGTGCATCTCTATCCTGATATTTAGATTCGGTCTGTGTAAGCGAGGGAAAGTTGCAGCGAACCACGTTAGGCGATTTCGAATTGACCGTTGTTTCCGACGGCGGATACTACCTCGACGGCGGCGCCATGTTCGGCGTTGTGCCCAAGCCGATGTGGGAGAAGCGATTCCCTGCCGACGAACAGAATCGTCTGCGTCTCGGACTCAACACGCTCATCATTCGCACCGGAGACCGCACCGTGCTGGTCGAAACCGGTATCGGCAACAAGCTGAACGAAAAGTCCGTCAGCATCTACGGCAACGAAGCGCTGCTGCCGAAGGCGCTTGAAGAGGCGCAGGTCGCGCCCGATGACGTCGACATCGTCATCAACACACATCTGCACTTCGACCATTGCGGGTGGAACACCATCCTGAAGGATGGTTGCGCAGTCGCCACTTTTCCGCGCGCGCAATACTACGTGCAGCAGGGTGAACTCGAGCGCGCACATGTGCAGCACGAACGCGATCGTGTCAGCTATCTTACGGATAATTACGATCCTCTAGTAGCTAACGGTCAGATGACTTTGCTGCGTGGTGACGCCGAAATCATCCCCGGCATCTCCGTCCGCGTCTTTCCCGGACACACGCGCCATCATCAGGCAGTCATTATCCGCAGCCAGGGCCAGACCGCCTGCTACATCGGCGACCTCATTCCCACCAGCGGACATCTGCCACCCACATGGGTGATGGCTTACGATCTTTTCCCGCTGGACACTATCGCCAGCCGTCATCAATATTACGAAGAGGCTCTACCAGAGAAATGGCTGACGGTTTTCACGCACGACCCGAAGACTCCATGGGCCTACGTTGAGAAGGACGAAAAAGACCGACTGATTGCGCGTCCTGTTGATCAGAAAAAGTAGTTAGTGTGATGTGGCAACACTCAGGCTATTGACCAGCGTAGCGATCTCATCGCGTTGCGCCTTGCTGATCACCACAAATTCCAATCCATAGCGATAGCCAGATCGGTTCCGAACCACCGCATGCAAGCGCAGCGGTGCGCGCGAGGACGGCACGGTGAACTCCAGTTCCAGTGTGCTGCCAATCGTTGCTTCGATAGGCACATACACGGCGATGCCGCCCTCGCAAATATCCTGAGACCGACCATTCGCCATTTGCAGGACGTCGCTTGGACGATAGCTCACCTTTACGCGACTCTCCCATTGCACGCGAACCCAGCGACGGACTTGAGCGTACGGATGTTCTTTGGGCACAATAGTCCAATCAGGGGGGAGGAAAACCTAGTGCAGAAGTTGCATTGCGACTATACCAGAACGCCGCAACCCAGCCGAATAGCTCGAAAGACGTAGAAGGTTGTCACTACTTATTCGCAGGAAGTAAACAGCGGTACCTCGGGGATAACGGGCGCAGAACCCCTGTCCGCCGCCGGATTCGCCAGCAGATTCTCAAAGAACTCTTCGACCGCCGTCAGTATCTGCTGCTCATCTTGCGCGTCGTAGATCACGCGACGCAGATGGCTTCCGTTATGCACGCCGTGCGTAAACCACGACGCAAACTGCTTCATCTTGCCCTTCGCGTCCGGCAACTCTTCTTCGATCAACATGCGGAAGTAACGGCGGATCATGTGGTAGCGGTCGGTTTCGCTGGCGATTTCGTATTTACCGCTCTCGGTGTATTGCGCAATCTGGCGGAATATCCACGGATTCGACGCTGCCGACCGACCGATCATCACCGCATCGCATCCCGTATGCGTCACCATGGCGACTGCATCTTCCGGCGTGCGAATGTCGCCATTGCCCACGACGGGGATCTTCACCGTTTGTTTTAAATCGCGTATCCAGTCCCAATTCGCCTGGCCGCTGTATCCCTGTTCGCGCGTGCGCGCGTGCATGGCGATGGCGTCCAGTCCGCAGTCTTCGGCGATGTGTGCAAGTTCGAGGAACACCAGTTCCTTCTCGCTCCACCCGGCGCGAAACTTTACCGTGAAGGGAATCTTCACCGACGCGCGCACGGCTTCGAAAATCGTCTTGATCACCGGAAGATCGCGCAGCAGGCCGGAGCCGCCATTACACTTGACGACTTTTTTCGCCGGACACCCCAGGTTCAGGTCCACCATATCGAACCCGAATCCCTCGATCATCTTCGCCGCTTCCGAAAGCGTCGCCGGGTTCGACCCAAATAGTTGCGCCGCGATGGGATGCTCGTCTTCGTAGAACTGCAGATAGCGCTTCGCTTTCTGATCTTTGGCGCGCAGCATGCCATCGGCTGAGGTGAACTCGGTCATCATCAATCCGCATCCGCCCATCTCGCGGATGAAGCGGCGGAAGACCGTATCTGTCACGCCCGCCATGGGAGCAAGCACGGTCGCCGGGGCGATCTTCACCCCGCCAACTTCGTAAGAAGCAGGCACACGCGCGCCCTCTGCGAGCGAGCGTTCCATTACCGGATTTTCCCACTGCTTGTGCCCCACGACTATATTTTACCTTTGTTTCACAAATTAGTTATGAGGACTGGCGACGATGCGCAAACTCAAAAGCCCCCGCTAAGCGGAGGCTTTCGATAAATTCGCGCGAGTTGAGAGGTTTTAGAGTTCCTTACTTCTCGCCTTCAGGCTTGGCGGACTCTGCCGGTTTCGCAGGTTCGTTCTTGGAATACTTCCGACGGAAGCGCTCGATACGGCCAGCGGTGTCCAGAACCTTCTGCTTGCCCGTGTAGAACGGGTGGCAGGCGGAACAGATCTCCACGTTGATGGCGCCCTTGTGCGTCGAGCGGGTCAAAAAGGTGTTGCCACAGGCGCAATGCACCTTTACTTCATCATAAACTGGATGGGTTGCTGCTTTCATAGCTGTCTTAAACCTCTGCGCGAAATACTGATTTTACAGGAAACAGCAGCCTACCGCAACCAGACGCGGTTCCAACCTCTGTTTCCCCGCTCCCGTAGCCCTTTCGCGCCGGCCCACGGGACTCAGTTTTCCCAATAACTGATTAGATGCACTTGCCTCAAATAGGACTCGTCGCGGCCTATATGCGGACAAATGAAAAGGCGACAGGATGATTCCCGCCGCCAAAAATCTAAGTCTGGCCGGATACGGCTTATTTCTTGTTGACCGCTTTTTTGAGTTCGATTCCGGGTGTGAACTTCGCCACCTTGCGAGCGGCGATTTTGATCACGCTTCCGGTCTGTGGGTTGCGGCCGTTGCGGGCCTTGCGCTGTGAAACAGCGAAGGTACCAAACCCCACCAACGTAACCCGTTCGCCCTTCTTCAAAGCCGCTGTCACACTATCAATCATGCAATCGATGGCTGATCCAGCGTTGGACTTGCTGATGCTTGAAGACGCCGCAATTTTATCAATCAAATCGGCTTTATTCATTCTTGCTCCTGGGCAGGTTGGAACCTGTTGACGCTCATTTAGCTACCGTTTGAGACTGATGTCAAGCGAGTTTTAGCGTCACACGCGTCTAAAAGCCGCGCCACTGCTGCTTCCCGTCTCCACACTCTAGATTTCACGGTTTACGCCGCCCTTGAAACTGGCTCCGCTGGCCACTCTTCCACCCGCATTCCGAGCTTCTCTCCCAGCTCCGCAAACTGTTGTGCCCACGATAGCCAGCGCTCATCATCGCGCGTGACGATCTCCGTGTACACCGATCGCAGCAAATGGTGATACACGTTTTGCATCTTCCAGATATCGACTTCGAACGGAAGCGAGCGCACCAGAGTGATGGCCGCGTTGAATTGCTCCAGCGTCTGCTCCCGCGGATTCACCGCCAGTTCGTCGGCCATCGCCTCCAGTCGCCGCTTCAAGGTGAAGCTCAATAACTCAGCATCCAGCTTTATCTTTTCTCGCCCGGCGGTATCGAGCAGAGTCCTGATGCGGTCCACTTGCAACTCTTCACGCTCAAAGGCTCTCCGCAGCAAGGCGTTCACTACAAACTCCGAGGTGGTGCGCAACACGCGCGGCATCGTCGCCCCGATGTCGCCGAGGAATCCCATCAGCGGAGCATGATGTTCGTAGATCAGCCGGTAGCTTGCCTCCGCCTCTTCCACCGCGCTGCCCAGGATACGGTCCAGCACGCGATGCCGCTCATCGGAGAATAACGATTTCAGAGAATAGGGAACGCCCTCAAAGTGACGGCCTGCGCACGCAACGCCGCCGGCAGGCCGGCGGATGTGAAGGCCTGCGACGCATCTTTCACCAGCGCACGAAATTCCTCTTCGCCCCGGAACTGCCTCACCCCCGCATTCACATTGTGATCGCCAAAATGGATCACGCCGAAACTTACGTCCATCGATTCCAACGTGATCATCGAACAGATACTGGCGCGGCCCAGCAGGACATGTGCGCGTCCCGATTCCTGGCGATGCTGCTCCTGCAGATTCACGTTGTAACAATAGATCGAGCTCTCGTCGGCATAGCGCTCGAAGAGCGAACTGATCGCGTAATGTGCCGCAACCCTCAGCAGATCCAGCTGAGCGGGCTTAACCCAGTTGCGATAGATGTCGGCTCCAGTTGCAATCTCCGGAATGTTGCTTTGTGCCTGCTGCAAATTTTCGAGAAACCTCTCTTCCAGCTTGCTTGCAAATACCTCCCCCGCCAACTGCAGCGCTCGCCCCGCATACATGATGACCTGCACGGTCTCTATGCCGCTCAACTCGTCGAAAAACCATCCGCAACTGGTGTACATCAACATGGTGTGCCGCTGCATTTCCAGTAAGCGGAGCGCGCGAACTTTTTCTTTCGCGCTCAATTTGTGCGACGCCTGTTCAAGGAAGAATTCGTCCATCACCAGCGGCGTGCGCGACAGCATTACGAAAATGTATTCGTCGCGCGCCTCCCACACATCGCGGAACAGCGTTGCGCCGTGCTCCTCGTAGGCCTCCGCCAGCGAATCCCGCAGCGAGTCCAGCGCCTTTCGCAAAGGCAATCGCCACGCCTGGCTCCATTCGGAGTGTCCGCCCGAGTTGCATCCGCAATTGCTGTTCCAGCGCTCCACTCCATGCGAACAGCTCCACGCCGTACGTTCGTTGATCTCCACCTCGTGCGTTGCCGGATGTTTCTCCAGGTACTCTCCGTAATTGGTGATGCGCGCCAGATTGTTCGACTCGATGTGGTGCAGTGCGTACGCCAACGCCATCTCGCCGTGACGATGGTGATGTCCGTAGGTCTCGCCATCGGTCGCAATGTGCATCAACTGCGGCCAGCGCCGATTCTCCGAAAAACCTGAAACCAATCGCGAAGCAAAGTTTTCGCCGTTCTGCAGCAATCCCTCGAAGGCCACCGCGCGCGAAATGGGTCCGTCGTAAAAGAACAGCGAGATCGTCCGTCCGCTCGGCAGCTTGCAGGCATAAGCCTGCGTCGGGTCGATCTTTCCACCCTCCACGTTGCGGAACCGCGCGCCGCCAAGTTTGCGCACCTGCCGCGCCTGGTGCGGAGCCAGTATCGTGTACTTGATTCCGTTATCAGCCAGCAGTTCCAGGCTCTCGATATCGACCGCCGTTTCCGCCAACCACATGCCTTCCGGTGCGCGAGTAAAGCGGTGTTCGAAATCGCGCAACCCCCACAGCACCTGCGCTTGTTTGTCGCGACGGTTAGCCAACGGCATGATCATATGGTTGTATGGCTGCGCGATGGCATTGCCATGGCCGGAGAATCGCTGCCGGCTCACCGCATCCGCTTCCAGAACGGCTGCGTAGGTTTCCGGAACGCGGTCTTCCATCCACAAGAGCAGCGTCGGACCAAAATTGAAGCTGATGTTCGAGTAGTTATTGACGATCGATTGGATACGTCCTTCGCCGTCCAGAATGCGCGCTGCCGAATTCGGCGCGTAGCACTCGGCCGTGATGCGCTCGTTCCAGTCGTGATACGGCGCCGCGGAGTCCTGTTGTTCGATCGCTTCGAGCCACGGATTTTCTCGCGGCGGCTGATAGAAATGGCAGTGAATGCAGAGATAGCGTTCCATAGCGAGGGGCTAGTCCTCGAACTCAGCTATTGAGATGCAATCCGCGAATTCCCTGCACAGCCTCCGCGCTCAAAAGTAAAGGCCCGCAACGATGGGCGTCGCGGGCCTTTAAACAGCGACTGCAGCTCTACGCAGCCTGCGGATTGCCGCTCCCGGCCGCAACATCCGCAGCACCCAGCATCGCCTCACTCGAGCTCTTAGGATTCAGCAGCTCGTCCTGGAACTGTTCCTCCTCGGTCGAACCATGCAGCGCTGTCACCGAAGACGCCCCGCCGGAGATTACCTGTGTCACTTCGTCAAAGTATCCCGTGCCCACAAACTGCTGATGTTTAACCGCCTTGTATCCGAACTGTTTCTCGCTCTCGAATTCCTTCTGCTGCAGTCGCGAGTATGCGCTCATGCCAGTCTCGGCGTATCCGCGCGCCAGCTCGAACATACTCAGATTAAGTGCGTGGAATCCGGCCAGCGTGATGAACTGGAACTTGTAGCCCATCGCTCCCAGTTCTCGCTGGAATTTAGCAATCGTCGCATCGTCCAGCTTCTTCTTCCAGTTGAACGAAGGCGAGCAGTTGTAGGACAGCATCTTGCCCGGAAACTTCGCGTGGATGGCATCGGCGAACTGCCGTGCCTCTTCCAGGCTCGGCTCCGAGGTTTCACACCAGAGCAGGTCCGCATACGGCGCATACGCCAGGCCGCGCGCAATCGCCGAATCCAGTCCTCCGCGAATATGGAAGAAGCCTTCTACCGTGCGCCCTTCGCCCGTTAGAAAATCGTGGTCGTAGGGATCGCAATCGCTCGTCAGCAGATGCGCGCTGTTGGCATCCGTGCGTGCGATGAGCACGGTGGGCACTCCCATCACATCTGCCGCCAGACGCGCCGATAGCAACTTCTGAATCGCTTCCGACGTCGGTACCAGAACCTTGCCGCCCATGTGTCCACATTTTTTCGCCGAGGAAAGCTGGTCCTCGAAATGAACGCCGGCAGCCCCCGCCTCGATCATCGCCTTCATCAATTCAAAGGCATTCAGGTTGCCACCGAATCCCGCTTCCGCATCGGCCACCAGCGGAGCAAACCAGTTCACGCCGTTCTTGCCTTCCGCATGGTGTATCTGGTCGGCGCGCATCAGCGCACTGTTGATGCGCCGCACCATGAGCGGAACGCTGTCGCAGGGATACAGGCTCTGGTCCGGATAGATCTCCCCCGCCGAATTTCCGTCCGCTGCCACCTGCCATCCGCTTACGTAGATGGCGTTCAGCCCGGCCTGCACCATCTGCACGGCCTGGCCTCCGGTCATCGCGCCCAGCGCGTTCACGTACGGGGTGTTCGTCATCAGTGCCCACAGTTGCTCCGCGCCCATGCGCGCCAGCGAATGCTCGATGTGAACCGATCCGCGAAGACGCTCAACATCTTCGGGTTTATAAGGACGGTCGATGCCGCTCCAGCGTGGATCGCTCGACCAGGTTTCGGTGATGTCGTATGCCCGTTTCATCGTCACGTTGTTCCCCTCGCGCGTTTCCGCGCTGTCAGCACTTCGTTGTAGATGCCCGCCCTCTAGAACGGGTCGAACTCGCCATTGCGAACCATCGCCTCACTGATGCGGCGCGCCTCACGGAACGTCTCTTGCGTGCCCAGGTCTTTCATCGGATTAACGATCAACTTCTCCAACTCTTCATCGAACAGCTTAGTGATCAACTCCGGCGTATGCCGTACCACTTCGCCTCTTTCGTCCACAATGTCCACGTCGTCTGCGTGCTCCATGCGTTGCGCGATCATCAACCGGTAGATGCGGTCCGTCGCCAGGTCTTCCATGTACCCATCCAGCAAACTCGCGCCCTTGCCGTTCAGCACGCCATTGCGATAACGGATCACCGTACGAATCGCCGCGCGCGTTCCGCTCACCGTTCGCTGTCCAACACCTTCCGGCGCCGGACGCAGATCCGCATAGCGCTCGAATCCCACGCCGCGCCGTGTTCCCAACTGGTTCGACACCGGGAACTGCGCCACCGCGATTTCGTTCTGGTCAGGATGTCCCGTCCACGCGCCATCGAAGCCGCTCTTCGATTCGTTGAGCTTATCTTTTTCCAGTACCGCCAGCGCTCGCGTATTCAGCTCCGCATCTTCGCGACTCGGATACAAAGCGGTCATGCCGCCGATGGCCAGCATCCCGTGCTTGTGGCAAATCTCCGGCAGCACTTCGCGCACGCTCTGGAAAAAGCGCACGTCGCTAGGAATCGTGTTGCGGTCCGGCAGAACAAATTTCGGGTCACTGAAATTGAAGTTGATCAGCGATGCCATGTAGTCCCAGCGTCCCAGATTCAATCCCAGGATGTGTTCGCGCAGGTTGCAGAGAAACTCCTCCATCTGGAACGCCAGCGGATGCGACTCCACCAGGGCCATGCACTTGATGTAGTCCTTCGACCAACCGCGCATTTCCGCCACAGCCCGGAAAAGGTCGCGCCACCACAACGCCTCGTCCGCCGCTTCCGACTTCGGTATATAGAACGCCAGCGGATGCTTCATCTCCGCCGGATTCACCTGCATCGCCAGGTTCACCACGTCGAACAGCGATGCCGACATCACCTCGCCCGGAATCACTCCTCCTTGGTTCAGGTGCAGTCCGCGCACGCGCAGCCATATCACCGTTGGACTTTCAACGATGCCGACGGTCTTCCCGCGTTTTTTGTCTTCGTACGTCAACTCGCCGCGCAACGCGCGCAAGATGTTTTCCGTCCCCAGCCGCTGGTGTGTCCACTGGTTCACCGTGGAGTCTTCCAGATCGAGCATCACTCCGGGCGCGCCCGAGTTCAGCATCTTCACCACCAGCTCCGCATCGTCTGCCGGGCCCGTCATCTGGTTCCGCTGATCAAGGCACCACTCCGGAAGTTCGATGCGCCACTTGCTCGTGGTCGCCTCCGAGGGCGGCAGGTGGTTCGGACGGTCACCTCCAAGCGAGGCCTCCAGCACCTTCCTCCGTCTCGCAACCAACTCCTGCTGACGCGGCGTGAATAACGGGTGCAGCTTCAGCAAAGCCTCTGCAACTTCTTTAGGCAGATCGCGTTTTGCGCTGAAGCTCGCAGGAGCTAAATTCAGGTGAAACCCCACCATCTCCATTTCATGGAAGGATTTCGATGTCAAAGCCATGGGCTTTCCTTCTCGAAGAGCCTTCGCCAAAACGCCCGGCGATTACTCTCCCGCTCGCTCAAAAATGTCTAGGGTTCCAGGTTTTCCCAAAAGAGGGCAAACGGCAAAAACAGGAGCAGCCCCGGCGAGGCTATTCCATTTCCGCTTTCGATTTAGAAGCGCGCCGACGGGATTCAGGTTTTCCGGAAATATTTATGTATTCAGCGCCGAAGTTCGGCCTGAGAAGTTAGCTTCATTTGCCACCCCCCTGCAACACCCCGCAGACATTTACGCTGTTAATGCCTCAATTTCCACAACTTACGTCGTATTCCACACCTTCTCCACACAACCCATCGCGCTGCATACTTGCACTCGCGCCCCACTTGGCGCAAAGTCATCCTGTATGCCTGACGAAAACTCTCAAACCGGCGCTACCACCGGTGTCTCTGGCGAAGACGTTTGCCCTATCTGCAGCGGCACCGGATTCAAGATGGTCGAAGCCACCGACTCCGCCGGACGCCCCATCAAGCGCGCCCGCTCCTGCGATTGCCGACTCCGCGCCCGTGGCGGACGCCTCCTCGAGCAAGCCCGCATCCCCCGCCGCTACGAACACTGCGAGCTCTCCAACTTTGAGTTTGACGGTCCGCACCGCTCGCTCGCGCCCGCCCGCATGGGCTCTTATCGCTTTGTCGAAGAATATCCAGTAGAACGAGCGGGACTCCTTCTCATCGGCCCCATCGGCGTAGGCAAAACGCATCTCGCCGTCGGCATCGCCAAGGAACTAATGTTGCAGAAGGGCGTCCCTTGCCTCTTCTACGACTATCGCGAGCTTCTCAAAGAGATTCAGAACTCCTACAACGCAACCGTCCAGACCACGGAGATGCAGGTTCTCCGCCCCGTCTTCGAAACCGAGGTTCTGGTGCTCGACGAACTCGGCGCGGTGAAGCCAACCGAGTGGGTGTGGGACACCGTCTCGCACATCCTCAACACCCGCTACAACGACAAGCGCACCACCATCATCACCACGAATTACAAAGACCTTCCACCCGCCGGAAGCGACGGCACCACGCAAGGCCCCGTCCGCTCCTCGCGCGAAGAAACCCTGGGTGATCGCATCGGCGAACGTATGCGCTCCCGCCTCCACGAAATGTGCCGAATCGTAAACGTCCAAGGCGACGACTTCCGCATGAAGTACAAGAGCGCAAGCTTTTAACGAGAGTCACGAGGTTCTAGGATTTTGATTTTGTTTTTCGGTGCTTGGTGCCCCAGGTTCGCGCCGCCTGTGGGCGTTAACTTGGGATCCCACTATCCTCGCGTTAACGGGCCTTTCCCTCTGCATCCTCCGCGTCCTCTGCGTTAAAAGCTCTTAGATTTCCCTTCCTTTCGTGCCCTTTGTGTCCCCTTCGTGTCCTTTGTGTTCCGCTTTTGGTGTTGTTCTTGGCTGTCCTTTGTGTTCCGCTTTTGGTGTTGTTTTTGGTTGTCCTTCGTGTTCCGCTTTTGGTGTTGTTTTTGGTTGTCCTTCGTGTTCCGCTTTTGGTGTTGTTCTTGCCCGCTCTTGGTGTTGTTCTTGATTTAGACTTCCCTCGTGCCCCGGCTCCCATTCACGCCCGCAGCAGACGCGGAGTTCTTCTCCGCCATCCCGGCCTCGCCCGCCGTCTTCCTTCTGCGCGGAGACGATCCCGCCTCCGAGCCGTACGTCACCAAGACCGCCAATCTTCGCCGACGCCTGCTCCGACTCCTCGGCCCCGCCGAATCCGCTTCCCGCCGACTCAACCTCCGAGACCGCATCACCGAAATCGACTACACCCAAACCGCGTCCGACTTCGAATCCACCTTTGTTCTCTACCAGTGTCTGCGCAAAACTTTTCCCAAGACTTATGCTGACCGCCTTCGCCTGCGCCCGGCACCCTTCGTAAAATTCATTCTCGATAACGATTATCCGCGCGTCACCATCACCACGCGCATCGCCAGCCTCCGAGCCGCCACCGAAAACAGCGCAAGATATTACGGCCCCTTCGCCTCGCGCACCGCCGCTGAGAAATTCGCCAACGACTCACTCGACTTCTTCAAGATTCGTCGCTGCACGGACGACCTCCATCCCGCGCCCGATTTTCCCGGCTGCATTTATTCCGAGATGAAGATGTGTCTCGCGCCCTGCTTCAAGGGCTGCACGGACGACGAGTACCGTGCGGAAGTCGCACGCGTCGAGCAGTTCTTTAAAACCGGCGGACGCTCGCTCCACCTCGAACTTTCTGCCGAGCGCAACCGCGCCAGCGAGAATCTGGAATTCGAGGCCGCCGCCGCGCTCCACACGCGCCTCGAAAAACTCGCCGCCGTTCGACAGCAACTCACCGAACTCATCCGCCCCATCGACCGCCTCGACGGACTCATGGTGCAGCCCTCCGCTCAGCCCGATTCCGTCTCGCTCTTCCGCATCGTCGGCGGAGCCATCTGCGCGTCTGTCGAGTTTCACATTCCGACGCGCGCCGCCATTCCCGGCGAACTGAAAACTCCGCTCTCCATGGAATCGCGCATCAGCGAAGCGCTCGCCACCGTCACCGTTCCCCAACTCCACTCCGCGCAGGAATGGATGGAGCACCTCGCCATTCTCAAGCGCTGGTACTACCGCACAACCAAAGTTGGAGAATTATTCCTTGCCGACGAAAAAGGCGAGCTGCCCATGCGGCGCATCGTGCGCGGCGTCTCGAGGGTCTTCAAGGGAGAAAAACCGATGGCCGACCTGAGCGAATCCGCCCGCGACTACTGGGTCAACCGCGGCCGTCAGGTAGAGACCGACACCAAGAAAAGCGAAGAAACGCAGTAGGAGCCACTAAGCTACTAAGCTACTAAGCCTCCGAGCCAAACAACAAAGCTATACGTATATTCCGCAGTCTTGTTGTTGGATCTTTGTTCTCCGGTTCGCGGGCTCTCCGGTTCTCCGGTTTCAATTGACTCAATGACTCAATGACCCAGTGACTCAATGTTTCCCGCTCTTTCGGAATATCACCCTCACCGCTTCTCTCCATCGCTCATCGAGTCCCAACACCTTCCACTCGATCTCCGGACGCAGATATTTCAGCAGCACATCGGTCGTCGGATGCACATGCAGACTCGGCGCCACCAGCAACAGCAGCGGACGCTCCGGTGAAAGCTCACGTCCCGCAAAGTATCCGAATTTCTGAAATTCGCCGCGCTCATGGTGCCAACACACGCGCGCCCAATAGTCGAGTCCCTGAAGCGGCAGATGCATATCTTCATTCGCCTTCAGTTCGATGACCACCAGTCGTCCGCCGCGTGTCACGCCCAGCACATCGATCATCGCGCGATCGCTCGCCGCAAACGCTGGCACCTGCGAATAGACGCAACCGGCATCCATCTTCTCGTCAAGCGCGCTCACGTCGCGCATCACCATCGACTCCAGCCAGCGCTCAGGATTCATCCGGTACAGCGGTTCTGTGAATTTCTTGGTCATCCCGCGCGCGGCCATCAGCCTGCTCATCAAGTCCTGCAGCAGCGGCTCGGTTTCATCGTTCAGCGGAATCTCCGCCGCCCCGCCGCCAAACGCAATCTGCTCCGCGTTGCGAAATGTTCCCGGCACAAAACCCATATACGCGCGCGCAAAATGCAATCCATTCAAGCGGAACGAAATCTCTCCCGCCGAAAGAATCACCACCTCCGCCAGCCGACACATCTCCTGCACCTTCGCAATCGACCCGGCAAACCGCTCCCGCGCAGCCTTCTCGTCCGGAGCATGCACCAGCCTGGTCGCTATGTTGCCAATATCCTGTACGTCAATCGATTGCACGGCCTCCGCGCGCTCATCGATCTCGTATAACTCCCAGCGCGCCGCCTCGCGATGCAGATGCGCCATCCTCATGCGCACAACTTCCGAGCGTCCCGCCGGCACATAAAGTTTCAGCCCCTGCACGTGGACTTTGTCCGCCAGCCGTTCGCGACATTCATGCATCCACAGCACGCCCGTCGAAAGCGCGGCATCCACGCTCGCCTGCGCTTCCAGCGAATTCACCCCAACCACGGCATAGGCCGCGCTCCCATGTTTCACCAGGCCGCGCACATGTACCGGCCCAAACGAACGATCCAGCGCCGCCGCCGAGGTCAATTTCTCTACCGTCCATCCCGGCAGAGAACGTTCCAGCACCCGCCGCAACACTCGCTGATAAGCCGCCCTCATCACCTTTTTCGCCGAGGGCGTTCGCCTGTCCGCGTCGGCACACAACTCCAGCTTCGAAGGCTTCGCCTGCCCAAAGCGCATGACTTCCAGCTTCAACACTCCGGCCTTCACCTGCGCGCCCACCACGCGCCGGACGACGTTGCGCTCCTCTGACCACATCTGCAACACGCAGCGCTCCCGCTCCGGCGCGATCGAATACTTTGCCGTAGAGAAATCGAAGATTACCTCGCCGTTTTCAACCACCACGGCCTGCGGCGCTTCCGCCAAAAAATCCTGTATCTGTTGTGCAACCTGCTGGGCGAGAGACGAACTCATTCGAACCTGCGACTGCCGCAGCCAAAAGAGGCTAGCGAGGGATTAGCGTAAGAAGAACCGTGGATTGTTGCACCCTCCTCCCGCTACCCGCAAGGACATCCAACCACTCTTCCGTCAAAATTATCCGTAGCCGCGTGTAAACCCGCGCAATCCGTAGCCGCCTTTGATCTTTGTTCTCCGGTTCACGGGCTTTCCTGCTCTCCGGTTCCAATGACTCAATCTAAATGCCTCAATCGCACCTTAATCTCTGCAATAATCAATCCTTCGCCCCAACGCTCTGGTTCTTCCAGAACTGCTGTGGCATCCAATCAGGTGTGAATGTGACTCTTTCAAACGACAAGCGCTTCTTCTTCCAGAAATACGGACTCAACGAAACCGACATCGAGCGTTATCTCTCCGCCGCGCTCTCTGCAGGCGGCGAATATGCCGACCTCTACTTCGAGTACCTCACCTCTACCTCTATCAGTGTTGACGAATCCATGGTAAAGTCCGCCTCGCAGGGTATCTCTGCCGGATGCGGCGTCCGCGTCATCATCGGCGAGCGCACCGGATACGCCTACACCGACGACCTCGCTCCAGAAAAGATCCTGCACGCCGCGCGCACGGCAGCCATGATCGCCAGCGGTCCCGGCAAAACTCCGGAAGTCAATATCAAGGGAAACACGGCGCACAATCTCTATCCCGTGCCCGAGCCGTCCATTGGCCCGGAGATCGCCGCCAAGGTCGATCTCGTCATGCGCGCCGACAAAGCCGCCCGCGCCTATGACCCGCGCATCAAGGAAGTCCGCGCCGGATACGCCGACGAACTCCGCCGCATCCTGGTCATCGGCTCCGACGGCGCTTTCGCCGAAGACGTCCAGCCTCTCTCGCGCATGAGCGTCTTCGTCATCGCCCGCACCGATGGCGACAACTCTTCCAAAGGAACCAGCGGCGGCGGCGGACGCGTCGCCCTCGACTACTTCCTGACGGAAAAGACGCCCGAACATTTTGCTTCTGAAGCCGCGCGCCAGGCCATCATTCAGCTCGACGCCATCGACGCTCCCGCCGGTGAGATGGAAGTCGTTCTCGGGCCCGGTTGGCCCGGCATCCTCCTGCACGAAGCGATCGGTCACGGTCTCGAAGCGGACTTCAATCGCAAGCAGACCTCGGCCTTCACCGGACTCCTCGGCAAGCGCGTTGCCAGCGACAAATGCACCGTCGTCGACAACGGCACCATGCCCGGACGCCGCGGCTCCATCAACGTCGATGACGAAGGCAATCCCACCTCGAACACCA
>JBBRZF010000075.1:0-15183 GCA_038236965.1 Terriglobales bacterium
ATGGCAAGAAGCTGGTCATAGAGTGCCTTTTCATTCTTGCGCCGTACCTCCGAACGGAATACAGAGGGAAGATTCTGTTCGAAGTGGCCGGCTGTACCCCTGTAGAAACGCTGAATTCCCGGACGGACCGGCTGAAGAAGAGCTCCGATGAAATCGTCGATTCGTCCAACGTGTATGCCGTCAAAGACGCGAACTGCTGCCATAGCGAACGCTCCAAATAGATCTTCGCGCAGTGATCCGCGCGGTTATGAGATTCCTGCGGCCATATCCGTCTGTCTTTGCTGGCCGGAATTATTCTCTCCGGCATGATATAGGTTCGCCGGCGCACAAAAGCAGGAGGATTAGTACTACAATTCGGCGCAGCGGAAGCGGTATGAAAATGCTACGCAACAGGAACAACCATACCCACCTGGAGGCAGCTTTATTCCGCAGGAATGGGTGGTTCGTCGTCACGTGAAATTCCGGTAGATCCCATGCAGATGCAGATTTGGCATTGCCGACGGGGCAGCATAACTCTGCACAGGGTGGCAGCTTAGCCCTGCGGAGGTTGGCAGAATTGTCTGCCGCCGGCACTACCCCGCAGCGCTGCGAGGATCAGGTCTAGCGAAACTTAGCAATCGGCCGAATTGCACAACGCGTTGCCGAGGCGGATAGATTGCCAAACCAGTGTGCTATGACTCTTTGCCATTTAGATAATTTTCGGAGTCCTTGGCAAAGCGCCAGGCGATACCTAGGTCGGCGTCACCGCCGCCACAACTTCTGAAATGTTCGCGAACACAAATTGCACGTCTTTTTCACTTGCGCGGGGCTTGCGTTTTTCGCTTCGTTTTCGCCGATTTTGCTTCGCTAAGTTGTTGATTCTGTTGGAAACCAGCACTGGTTGGGCTACTCATAATCCGTAGGTCGTAGGTTCGAGTCCTACCGCCGCCACCAGATCCTCTCCATCAAGCAAGTCTTGAAAGCGCCGGATTTCAGTCAGCGCGCCAAGTCCTGAATCTGTACTTCTTCTCAATCTCCTCGACAAATTTCCTGAATGTTTTGTTCACAAGATTGCGTAAGCCGCTCGGATCAGAAGAGAGATCGTAGGAGTAATTCGCATGGGCAGACGCGTCGCTGACTCTCCCCGTTGACACGCCTGCGCATTCTCCAATAGGGTGAGGCTCTTGGAAACAGTACAGGCAAAATCGCCCGAGATGGGATACCTGCGTGTCGCCGTCTATCTTTTGCTGCTGACGGTGGCCGCCATCGCCATTCACGGATACCATCTCGGCATCGAGGATCAGGCGATTTATCTGCCGGCCATCAGGTTCGACCTCGACCACGGTCTCTATCCGCACGACTCCGAGTTTTTCCTGCCGCAAACGCGCCCCACGCTCATTGACGAACTGGTCGCGTCTACCGTTCGCGCCAGGCACATCAGCGTCGAACAAGCCGTTTTCGGCTGGCACATTGTTTCCATTTTTCTCATACTTCTCGGCTGCTGGCGCGTCTCCAAAATTCTGTTCCCTGGCGAAAAGGCTCGCTGGGCGGCAGTTTCGCTCATCGCGGGACTCCTGACGATTCCCGTCACCGGCACCGCGCTCTACCTCGCCGACCAGCACCTGCATCCTCGTGCGTTGGCGACGGCGTTCATCTTGTTTGCCACCTGCGAACTGCTGCCTTCGCTCGCCGGCCAACGACCAGGCGCCAGGCGATGGGCGCTCGCCGCCATGTGGGTAACGCTGGCGACGGTGATTCACATCCAGATGGCGTTCTTTGGGACGCTACTGCTCATCTTCATCGTTTTCCCTTGGCGACTTATCTTCCCATGGGAACGCGTCGCCATGGCCGCGCTCATCGGTACTCCGTTGCACACGCTTTTTCAGCCCGGCTCCGCCGAGTGGCGTGAAGCGGCGATGACGCGTTCGCAGCATTACCTGTTGCGTTGGGAGTGGTATGAGTGGGTTGGCATCTTTGCGCCCATGGCGATGCTTTGGGGCCTTTCGATTCTCGCCCGCAAGATCGAATCACCGGGCTTCCAATCGCAGATAGTGGGGCGTCTCTGCCGCAGGCTCGCCTACCTTGCGATCGTCGCTTTTGTCGGCGCAGTCATCATTACCACCCCTGCGCGTTTCGAGCGACTCACGCCGTACCAGCCCATGAGGGCCTTCCACCTTATCTATCTATCTCTGTTTCTTATCATCGGCGGCCTTCTTGGGCACTATGTCCTTAAGAACAAGGTCTGGCGTTGGCTCGCGCTCTTTCTGTCGCTCGCTGCCGGAATGTTCTACGCGCAGCGTGACTTGTTTCCAGCAACGCGTCACATCGAGTGGCCCGGAGCGACCACCGGCAATCAGTGGGTGGACGCCTTTGATTGGGTGCGACTACATACGCCTACCGATTCGTTCTTCGTCCTCGATCCTCACTACATTAGTTATCCCGGCGAGGACTATCACGGCTTCCGGGGACTCGCCGAGCGCGGCCAGATGGCCGACCGCGATAAGGACCCCGGCGTCGTTTGCCTCTTTCCCGCCATAGCCCATACGTGGCATGAGCAGGTGACGGCTCTCGACGGATTCCCCGAATTCACCGCCGCCGATTTTCATCGCTTGCACCAGCAGTTCGGCGTGGATTGGGCTGTTTTGGCCAAACCTGGCGGTACAAAGCTCGATTCCGAACACCGACCCACCGCTTCTGCAGTGATTTCTTCTTTAGAATGTCCTTACCAAAACCGTTCGGTAGCCGTCTGTAGAATCAGGTAAACAGTCTTTCCGCGGCAATAATTGGAACCTCGCGGCCAGCCTGTCCGTATCAGAAGGTGAGGACACTAATGCACCGCGGCAATAGTTTTAGGGAACCGGCGGTAATCGCCTTTGAGACGATGCGTTCGCACAAGTTGCGATCATTTCTCATGCTGCTCGGAATCATTCTCTCCGTCTCCACTCTCATTTTGGTAGTTGCGCTCATCAACGGCACCAACCGTTACATCCAGGAGCGCGTCGCCAACATGGGTTCCGACGTCTTCCTGGTAACACGTTTCGGCGTCATCAATGACCAGCAGGCATTCATCAAAGCGCTTCGTCGCAACAAAGTGGTTACCTGGGACGACTACGAATCCTTACTGAAGGGGATGAAACTGGCAAAGAATGTCGGTCTTGAATCCCGCGCCAATGGCCGCGCCCGCTTCGAATCCAATACGGCGGAAGACATCAGCATCCGCGGAGTCACCGCCAACCTCATCGAGATGGATGTGGAAGAGGTCGCCACCGGACGCTACGTCTCTGATAGCGACAACGATCATCGCAGCATGACCGCCATGATCGGCGCCGACGTCGCCAAGAAACTGTTTCCCAACTCCGACCCGCTGGGACGGATCGTGGTGCTCGACGGACGCGAATACACCATCGTCGGTGTGGGCAAGCCCATCGGCAGCGTCATGGGACAGCCGCAAGATAATTACGCCTACGTTCCCATTACATCCTTCCTGAAGTTCTATGGCTCCGCGGACCGCTCGCTCGGTATCAACATTCAGGCCCTTGGTCCGGAATGGATGGAGCGTACGCAGGATGAGGCCCGCATGATCATGCGTGCCCGTCGCCATCTTTCGGGCGAAGAGGCAGACAGCTTTGGCATCTTCGGCTCCGATACCATCATGCAGCTCTGGAACAACCTCACGGGAACGCTGGCCGGAGCCATGGTCGGAATCGTTTCGGTCTTCCTTGTCATTGGCGGGGTGGTCATCATGAATGTCATGCTGGCCAGCGTTACCGAGCGAACTCGCGAGATCGGCATCCGCAAGTCTTTGGGCGCGCGTTCGAAAGACATCTTGCGCCAGTTCCTCATTGAGTCGGCAGTCATGTCCGCCATCGGGGGAGCCGTCGGCGTCACCATCGCCTGGATTCTGGCAGTCGTCATTGAAAAAACGACGCCCGTTCCCATGTCCGTGCCTTTGCCCGCAGTGCTCATCGCGCTTTCAGTCTCCACTGGGGTCGGGCTGTTCTTCGGTGTCTATCCGGCGAGACGCGCTTCCAGGCTCGATCCGATCGAGGCACTTCGCTATGAGATGTAAGCAGGTCACTCTATGAGTAAGCTTTCCAACGCCTTTCGTCTCGGTGAGAACGCGCGCATGGCATTTGAAACATTGCGCGACCACAAAGTGCGTTCCATTCTCACCGTGCTCGGCGTATTCATCGCGGTTGTGGTGCTCATCGTCGTCTTCTCCATAATGTATGGAGTGGACGCTGATATGCGCGCTTTTCTGGAAGACTTCGGCACCGACACGCTCTTCATCTTCAAGTTCGAGCCCGGCATCCACATTGGCCGCCTTAGCCAGGAAGAGCGCCAGCGCAAGCCACTCACTTTCGACGACGCGCAAGCCATTCTCGATGAGTGCCCGACGGTCAAGGCCATCAATATCGAGGTTTCCTCGTGGGACTTCGCTCCGGGGCCGCCTTCCTTCGTTCCCACGGCGAAGGTTGGTCCCAAGGAAGTTTTCGGAATTAATTTCGAGGGCACCACTCCTTCGTATGAACAGGTCAACAACGCTCACCTCGCCTACGGACGCTTTCTGAGCGATATTGAAGACATGCACCGCGCTGATGTAGCGGTGCTTGGATGGGACTTGGCCGACACTCTTTTCCCCGACCATCATGCGGTGGGCAAAAGCGTCCAGGTTGCAGGCATGAACTTCGAGATCATCGGAGTGCTGGAAAAGCGCAAAGGCGTTTTCCTCCGTGACAACAGTGCCGACAAGGAAGTCATCATCCCCTATCGCACATACATCAAACATCGTCCGCAGGACAAGGAGAACTCCATTAATGCCTTGGCCTTCGCCGGCAAGAAGGACGCAGCGGAAGATGAGGTTCTCGGAGTGCTGCGCCGCCGTCGAGGCGTCGCCTACAACCAGAAGGACAATTTCGGAATTTCCAGTGCCGAGGCTATCGCAGCCCAATTCCGACAGATCATGGGCGCCGTCGCCCTCATCACCGTCGTAGTAAGCTCCATCGGATTGCTCGTGGGAGGCGTGGGTGTGATGAACATCATGCTGATGTCCGTCACCGAGCGTACGCACGAAATTGGCATTCGCAAGGCCATCGGCGCCAAGCGCGGCGATGTCATCCGCCAGTTCCTCATCGAGGCCGTCGTCTTGACCGGATTAGGCGGTGTCGCGGGAGTGTTATTCGCCTTGCTCCTCATATTTGTCGCCAACTTTGCCCTGCCCAGTATTCCCGCAGCCGTGCCTACATGGGCCATCGGGGTGGCCGTGGTGGCAGCCATGAGCGTAGGTCTGTTCTTTGGTTTGTATCCAGCCGTGAAGGCCGCGCGCCTCGACCCGGTCGAGGCTTTGCGATACGAATAGCGCCTGCATGCAGGCAAACAAAAACGCCGCCTCTCGGGGGCGGCGTTTCTTTATTGCAAATTTGACTTAGACCATCACTTCCGGGACTTCTAATTCCCGACGATTGAAGGCCGCCAGGAAAGCGCTAACCACTTTCGGATCGAACTCGCGTCCTGAATTCTTTTCAATGACCTCGCGCGCTTCGTACGGCGAGCTGCCCTTGCGATAGGGACGGTCGCTGGTCATGGCGTCGAAAGCATCGGCAACGGCCAGAATCCGAGACTCCAACGGAATCTCTTCCCCTACTTTGGGGGTGTATCCACTTCCGTCGAAACGGTCGTGATGCGAAAGAATGATCGGCAATACGCGTCGCAGCGAACCTCCCACCGGTTCCAGGAAGTTGACGCCCTTCTCCACGTGCAGCTTCACTTCGTCATACTCTTCACGCGTAAGACGCGCAGCCTTGTAGAGCAGTTCGCGGCTGACGTCGAGCTTGCCGACATCGTGCAAAAGCGCCGCCGCCCGCACGTCTTCGATCCGTTCGGAGTCGAACCCCATCTCGTGCGCGATGCGTACCGAATAGATGGAAACGCGATACGAATGGTTTTGCGCGTACTTGTCTTTCGAGATGAACTGCCGCAGGATCATCAACACGCCCATATACGTCTCCCGCAACTCGCGTATCTTTCTCTGATTATGGTCGTAGAGCGTGCCCATAGCGTAGGCCGTTACCACTAGCATGCCGCCCCACGACGTGATCTCGTACCACTTGTTGTCTCCAAGGGTCAGACCAGCGGTGGCGAATATCTGCGGGTTGAACCAGGTAACTAAAACAACCAGCGAGATGCTTGCACCCGACGTCAGGACCGCATGACGCCGTCCGAAAAAATAGGCCGAAAATAATGTAGGAAGGGTATAGAAACTCAAAATCATGCCGTGTGCTGCAATCAGGGAATTCATGATCGCAGCAATCACCAGCAGCGATAGTACGAGCCAGAGCTCACGATTTACTTCGGTGAGTTGACGAAGTATTTTTTGCATCATGCGGGACCCTTGTCCGAGGCAGAGAGTGAGCCGAATCCTATTGTGCAAACGGCCCCGTGCGCAAGTGTTTTGCGAGCACGGGGCCGATACGCCTCAAAGGCACTTTCGTGCTGTCTCTTAGCTTTCTACGTTGCTTGTTTCCGGAATGCCGCCCTTGCGAGGACGCCGATTCGATTGCAGTATCTTCTTCCGCAATCGCAAAAATTTCGGCGTTATCTCCACAAACTCGTCGTCGGCGATGAATTCAATCGCCTGCTCCAGGTTCAGGTTCTTATAAGGGACCAGTCGAATCGCGTCATCGGCAGAAGAGGAACGCATATTCGTCAGCTTCTTTTCGCGGACGCAGTTCACGTCCATGTCCTTGTCGCGGGCATTTTCGCCGATGATCATGCCTTCATAAACTTCAAATCCAGCCGGAACGAACAGATTGCCGCGTTCCTGCAATCCCCACAGAGCGTAGGCCGTGGTACTTCCGTTGCGGTCAGAGACCAGCACTCCGGTAAGGCGGTGAGGTATCTCACCCTGCCATTCCGTGTATCCGCCGAACAACGAGTTCATCACGATGGTTCCGCGCGTGTCCGTCAACAGTTCGCTGCGAAGCCCGATCAGGCCGCGGCTTGGGACGGTGAACTCGATGCGCACGCGACCGAATCCGTGATTGTGCATATTCGTCACGGTGCCTTTGCGCATGCCGAGCTTTTCCATCACGACGCCGACAAATTCTTCTGGAACGTCGGTGCTCAGGTTCTCGACCGGCTCCATCGTCTTGCCGTTGATGCTCTTGGTCACGATCTCAGGCTTGCCGACCATCAGTTCGAAACCTTCACGACGCATCATTTCGATGAGAATGGCCAATTGCAGTTCGCCGCGTCCCATCACCTTGAAGGTGTCCGGGCTGCCCGTTTCTTCCATCCTGAGCGAAACGTTGGTGAGCAGTTCCTTGTCCAGGCGCTCACGCAGATTGCGCGACGTCACGTACTGTCCATCGCGTCCAGCGAAGGGCGATGTATTCACCGTGAACACCATTGCGATCGTAGGTTCGTCGATCACGATGCGCGCCAGTGGCACCGGGTTCTCGAGGTCGGTGATGGTGTCGCCGATGGTGATGCCGGTTACGCCCGCCACGGCGACGATATCGCCCAATTCCGTCTTCGTGATATCCACGCGTTTCAAGCCGTTGAACGAATACAGCTTCGTGATCTTCACCTTGTCGATCACGCCGTCGAGTTTCGCAATGGCAACTTCCTGCCCGAAATTCAACGTGCCGGTTACAACGCGGGCAATCGCGAGCCGTCCCAGGTAATCGGAGTAGTCCAAGTTACAGACAAGGATCTGTAGCGGACCATCCTCCTCGCCCGTCGGTTCCGGAATCGTCTTCACGATGGCTTCGAACAACGGTTGCAGGTCGGTGCCCGGGACGTTGATGTCCGTCGTCGCCGTGCCCAGTTTGCCGTTGGTGTAAAGCACGGGGAAATCCAACTGGTCTTCGCGTGCGTCCAGATCGATGAAGAGGTCGTAAATCTCGTTCAGCACTTCCTGGGAGCGCGCATCCGAGCGATCGATCTTGTTGATCACCACGATGGGAGGCAGGTTCGCTTCCAGCGCCTTGCTCAGCACGTAGCGCGTCTGCGGCAGCGGGCCTTCGGAGGCGTCCACCAGCAGCATGACGCCGTCCACCATCTTCAGAGCCCGTTCTACCTCGCCGCCGAAATCGCTGTGACCGGGCGTGTCCACAATATTGATCTTGATGTGGTGGTAGAAAACGGCTGTGTTCTTCGCAAGGATGGTGATTCCACGCTCACGTTCGAGGTCGTTGGAATCCATCACGCGCTCGGCGTGATGCTCATTGGAGCGGAAGATCCCGCTCTGATTCAACATGGCATCGACGAGCGTGGTCTTGCCGTGGTCAACGTGCGCAATTATGGCGATGTTTCGGATAGCCGTGCTCAAAACGTATGTGATCCTTTCCCGAATGTCAGAGCAGAGAAGCGAAACCAGAAGGGGCTCGATAATCGCCGAACGGGGTACTTTGGGGTTATATACAGTTTACATGAAAAACTGGGCATTCTCAGACGAGATGCAGCTACAATTCCTGGCGCGAAATCCGTAGGCGGTTCCACGGATAACGCTACCTCGCTCGCGCCAGCATATGACAAACAAACAAAGAGGGCGGCTTGTGGCCGCCCCCTTACCTTCTGAACTTTTTACCTTCTGAACTTTGCGTTACAGAACGGTGACGTTTTCTGCCTGCCAGCCCTTGGGTCCTTTTACAACGTTGAACTGCACAGCCTGACCTTCCTGGAGGCTGCGGAAGCCGTTCGACTGAATGGCGGAGAAGTGAACGAATACGTCTTCACCGTTCTGGCGGCTAATGAATCCAAATCCCTTTGCGTCGTTGAACCACTTTACTGTTCCTTGTTCCATGGTAATGCTGTTTCCTTTTCGTTTTTGTAGCTGAGTGAATTCGGAAGGTACATCAGAGGCAGGCGAGCTGGTTATGCAGGTGCTGCTCACGTCCGTCCAAATCAAACGCGCGCATATTTTAGCCCGAATTTCCTTCCAGAATGCGAATTTCTCGCGCCATTTATCGTAAGTTGCTGATTCTAAGCGTACTAAAGTTGCACAAGCTACGGTGCGACTTTCCCCATTCGACAGTCTTCGCCCAAAGTTCGATAATCAGAGCAATGTTGAATCAGATCAATCTCTCCAGGAAATCTACAGCCGATGACGCCACAACTCTCTTGCTCGGCTGCCATGAACGCATACGCCACTTCAGTTCGGTTGCCGTGAAGCTCGCGCACGCCCAGGGAGCATCGCCCGCTGATACGGTGGAAGCTGCCAACGCTTTGCTCCGTTACTTCACGGTCGCGTTGCCCCTCCACGAAGCCGACGAGAATATCTCCCTGCATCCCCGCATCCGCAAAGCCGCGCCCGTGGGCGACCTCGGAGGCCCTGCCGTCGATGCCATGGTTGAGCAGCACGAACATATCGACATCATCGTCGAACGCCTTGTTCCACTCTGGACTCTGGTCAAGAGCAGTCCCGACAAGCTCGAAGAACTGGCGGGAGAGATGTGCGGCCTTACCAGTCGTCTCAGCGAACTCTTTACGGCACATCTCGAACTCGAGGAGAGCACTGTCTTCCCGGCGATGGCGCGCTTGCTTACGGAAGCAGAACTGCAAACCATCGTTCAGGAAATGAAGAGCCGTCGCCAAGCGTAGAAACTTCATCGCCCCAGTCAGATAACCGTAATGAACAAGAAAGCCCGGCTGGTTGTCAGCCGGCCTTTCTTCGTCGCAGAATCAAACCATTTCGGTCGGGTGATGTAGTTCGATGTGACACCGTTCTCCTTCCATCGAACTCAAGCAGCAGAAACGGTAAAAAACCTGCGCCATCACCCTTCGCCTATGATGCAAGGTCCCGCGAAGCGTTTGCCATGATTCACCATTTGCTATTGCGCGGCGAATTGAATCGGCCCACGCCGTTACTTCCTATTCCTTTGCTTTGGCCGTGGGTGGCAGAAGCCCGTTGAGGCGAAGGTACATCGCGGCTGCAGAATAGTGGTCTGCCCAGTCGCTCGTAAGGGAGATCACCGCAGCGGCTTTCGTGGCCTTGCGGCCGCCGAACAGGGTGACTTCATCGCCCAGTTTGGCATCTGCTAATTGATGCAAGGCCGTGGAGCAGAAATCAAACGATCCCTTCAGCGCCTCCACCAGTTTTTCTTTTGAATCACTCTCGGAGACCTTCGTCCCAGGTGCGGCATTGCCAGAGATCTTCGAGCACAACAGGTCATTCGATTCCGTGATGTGACCAAGCAGGTGCGCAAACGACATCTGTGCCGGTGTCGGTTTGAAGCCGTACTTCTCCGCTGGCATCTCCTGCGCAGCCTCGATCAGATTCTTCTGTCCCCGTTGCAAGGCATCGCGCGCGGCCGCAGCCACGGGATTGCTCTGCGCGTAGCTCAAAAGGGGCAACGCACACAATGCGATGACGCTGATGATTCGTTTCATGAATCCTCCTGCGAATAATAGAGTTGAGCCGAGGACCAAACGTTGGCTAAGTGCTTTCCAAGCGACTATTGCGATCATTCGTTGTCCGCATGCCTGAGCAAAAAATGGCAGCTCCCTTGGGAAGCTACCGTCGCAAGTTGCTCTTAGATTATGGCGGAGGGTGAGGGATTCGAACCCCCGTTACGGTTTCCCGTAAAGCGGTTTTCAAGACCGCCTGTTTCAACCGCTCACACAACCCTCCGCGCGTGGACTCTGTCTCTGATTATTGTATGTCAACCAGTGAGCGAGCGGGTTGGCCTACTTGAACTGGCTTCGGAAAACACTTTTGATGTGAGCAAGTCTAACCTCAAGCGCTTCTATCTCTTCTTTCATCTCAAAGTGGCGGCCCTTGGAGATGGCGTCGTAGAAAGATTCTTTGGCGTGCTGTAGTATACCGTCGCCACCGAAAAGGAGATCCCGACACAGAAAAAGCGCCACCCGCAGGTGGCGCTGCAATCAATCTCGCCTGCTCACTGAGGCCGTTGAACTTCCACAACGTCTCCGAGGTGAATGTCTTCCACCGACCTCGTGATGATCGCCGTTGCCGAATCAGCCGTCGTGCTCATGATCATCAGTTCGCCCAATCCGCGCCACGGAAGTTTCGTCCCCGTGCTCTTTTTGGGCGGATGCGGGTCCTTTTGCGTATCTTCGCCAAAAGGAGCTTTCAAGCTGAGGCGCTCCACCGGCGGCAGGTCCTGCGGGTTGTACGAGCGCGATATTCGCAGGTAGTCGCCTGGCTTCACGCCCTGGTTGGTGCCCAGATTGATGTAGACCTTGCGATACAGTCCCACGACCTCGTCGAAATCTTTGCCCATCACGATGCGGCCGCTAGCCGTGCCGTCCCACGTGACGAATTTTTCGAAGGGACGATTCTCGGTGCGGAAAGCGGGGCGCGGACGCTCCACAAATGGAATCAGCGTGTCGCCGATGACCAGCGTGTCGCAAGTGAACTCCACTTTTGCGACCGCGATTTTTCCGTCGATGCGCGTGATCATCACGCGTCCCACGTCGGCATAGAGATTGCCCAGCCGATTAAGAAGCTTGTTTTGTCCCGGATAAAGTTCTTCGTGGTTCGGATCTTTCAACATCCGCACAACGCTGTATTGCGAACCGACATTCATGCCTTCGGCGCTCAAAAATACCATACCGCGCTCCACGCTGCGCGAGACATCGGGATTCAGGGCGGTCACCACCTGATTATTGGTGGGCAATTTTTCCTTGGTGACGAATCCCGAGCAGTAAAAATCGGAGTAGCTGGGTGCCGTGCCGCGATCCGCCATGGTAGAGAGGACCTTCGTCTGTTCCGCAGGGCTCTCGAAACCAGGCGGCGGTGCCTGTACCTGTGCAGTTGCCAGACCGCTGAACAGTGTCAGCGCCACGAGAATCCGTTTCATAGCTCCTCCGAATGGCCAGCCTAGGGCGTTTATGGCGCCAGACGGGCTCAATGCCCACGTATTTACCGCTTTGCAATCTTTGGCCTGCCACAACCCCCCGCAGTCTAGCGTCAAACGGCGGCCGGGCAGAGTTTCCCAGCGGAAAAGCTAGCAAACACGCAACGCATAAGCAAGGTTACCGTTGGCCGCCTTATTGACCGCTAAGGTACATGGGCGTCGATTCAAATCGGGAACTTTACTGATTCTCTTGCATATGAATTGGTGCAACTGTACCATGCCCAGCAGCCAATGAGTACCTCTCCAATGAGTTACGGAGTGCGGTTGATGCGCGCTCGCATACCTAAGGTATGCGTCGCCATAGCCAGCACGGAAGCAGCCGACCTGATCGAAAAGGCCGAAATCCTTGTACGCGACAATCACCTGCTGGAATTCAGGCTCGACTATCTGAAGACTCCGGGCAGCGTTTTACCCAAGATCAAGAAATTTCTGGAGTTACATCCGGACGTCATGCTCATCGCGACCTGTCGTCGCGCCGTCAATGGCGGCAAGTTCCGTGGTTCCGCCGCGGCGCAACTCGACATCCTTCTCAAGGCGGTGAACGTCGGCTGCCACATCGTCGATATCGAACTCGAAAGCGCCGAATCGCTTAAGACGGCGGAAATGGATAAGCTGCGGGCGAAGGTCGCCGTGCTGCTTTCGTATCACGACTTCAAAGCCACCAAGAAGCTCGACGAAACTTTCGCACGCATGAAGTTGATTCCGGCCGAGTTCTACAAGCTGGTTTCCACCGCTACCAGTCTGCACGACAACGTAGTGATGATGAAGTTCCTGCAGGCCAATCATGACCAGTATTCGCTCATCGGTCTCTGCATGGGCGAGCAGGGAATCATCAGCCGCGTGCTTGGCGTCCGCGCCGGCAGCATCTTCACCTTCGGCTCCGCCGGAGCGGGTGAAGAAACGGCTCCAGGACAGGTGAGCGCGCGCGAGCTGCGCGATACCTATCGCATCGAGATGGTGGACGGCGCGACCAAGGTTTACGGCGTTGCCGGCGATCCTGTTTCGCATTCGCTTTCGCCCATCCTGATGAATGCGGCCTTCCGTCGCGAAAACGTCAATGCCGTTTACCTTCCGCTTCATGCCAGGAAGTTGACCGACCTCATCGCTTGCGTGCAAGGAATTCCCATCCACGGACTCAGCGTGACCATGCCTTACAAGCAGGACATCGTTGAAGAGCTGGACAACAGTGACGCTCCCACGCAGAAAACGGGCGCATGCAACACGGTCGTCCGCGCACAGGACGGACGTCTTTACGGCTTCAACGCGGACGTTTACGGCGTCTGGGCTCCGCTTGAACAGCGTATGAATCTGCAAGGTGCGAACATCCTGCTGCTCGGCTCCGGCGGTGCCGCACGGGCAGCGGTCTTCGGACTCAAAGGACGCGGCGCAGAAGTCTACATCCTGAATCGCACGGTGCCGACCGCACAGAAGCTGGCGAAACAGGCGGGCGCAAAGTGCATCAAGCGTGCCGACCTGAAGAAGCAGACCTTCGACGTCATCATCAACGCAACCCCTTTAGGCATGGGCCAGAACAAGCAGTCTGCGTTGGAAGAGAAAGAGTTGAAAGAGACGAAGGCGAAGTATCTGTTCGACCTGGTCTACAACCCGGTGGAAACCAAGCTGATGAAGATGGCGGTTGCCGCGGGCATGCAGGTGATCGGCGGCGTGGAGATGTTCGTGCAGCAAGGCGCGCACCAGTTCGAGATATGGACTGGGAAACCCGCGCCCATCGCGGAGATGCAGTACGTAGTGAATCGCGAACTGCAGACGCGCGCCTCGGTGGAAACTGCGGGCAACAACGGCAACTCCAAACCGGCGGCCAAGAAGGCGACCAAGAAGGCGACCAAGAAGAAGTAGTCTAAGGCCAAGCAAGCTCCCAAAAGCTCCACGTCGAAGGGCGTGGAGCTTTTTATTTGCGTGGAGTAGTGGGTTGTAAGTTGTTGAGCGGAAGCGGGTTGCTGGATATTGGCTGGCAAAATATTGAGCCTAGGGGAGTTAGGGGCAAAATATTGAAAGCAGGGCAGTTAAGTGGCGTTTCCGGGCGGTTTGGGCGCGGGTGAGGTGCGGATAGGTGCGGGTTATTTGCGGATAGTTGGCGGTTAGAGTCGGGAGCGGATTAGAAAAAGCCGCGCTGCGAGAGCGCGGCTTTTGCGTTGATCTCTATATCCAGTATGACACATTCGGGGGTGTCAACTGGACATCGGAGGAGGAACTATATTCGGTTTGGAATCAGGAGTTTAGGTGTTGAGAGCGACGATCAGGGGCTTGACAAGATATTTGGGAACGGGGTTTTGGGTAATAGAGTCGTTTGGCTCTTCGTTAGTTTTATTTGGTTCTTCGTTTTTTGGGTTGAGGAGTGGATAGGGGGCATTTGGCTCTTCGATAGATCGGGCGATTCGCTGATTTAGCTGATCAGAATGGGCGAAAAGTATGTAACGAGTGCGGGGAAAAAGTGCGATGTGGTGAAGAGGGCTGAGGGAAGGGAAGAATTGGTAATTGAGTGATTGGTAATTGGGAAATTGGGTGATTGGTAATTAGGAAATTGAAAGTCGAAGGCTAGGTCAGCTTGGGGTGTTAAACTCCTGCTGCTCCCATGACTCAGGTAACGGTTAAACCCGGTGACAAGCTCGTTAAGGGCTATTACGAAGTGCTTGGCCAATATGGCCAGCTCAATATCGACCACGAACAGGCTGTGCGCAGCGCTTTTCAGGGGTTGCTGCGCGGGTATTCGAAGAAGCTGGATTGGACGCTGGTGCCGGAGTACGCGCTGCCGGGAGCGCGGGGCAAGCGCGTGGTGGTGGACGGGGCGCTGCTGGACTACTGGAAGCTTCGCCGGGGATTCTGGGAGGCGAAGGACGAGAAGGACGATCTGGACAGGGAAATCCGGTCGAAGATCGAGAAGGGCTATCCCACTTCCAACATCATCTTTCAATCGCCGGAGCGAGCCGTGCTGTTTCAGCACGGCGTACGGCAGGGATTGAATGAGGATATTCGCGACGCGAAGAACCTGACGGCTGTATTGAATGAGTTCTTCACCTACCGCGAACCCGACCACGAAGAATGGGAATCGGCGGTGACGGAATTCAAGCTGCGCATACCGGAGATTGCGGAACGTGCCGAGGAATTGATTCACAAGGAACGCAAGGGCAACAAGGCGTTCATCGAGAGCTTTGACGCGTTCTATACGCTGTGCAAGCAGGCGATCAATCCGGGGTTGAGCGCGCAAGCGGTGGAGAAGATGCTGATACAGCATCTGCTGACGGAGCGAATCTTCCGGCGGGTTTTCCATGCCGAGGAGTTCCGCAGCCGCAATGTGATTGCC
>JBBRZF010000076.1:0-14632 GCA_038236965.1 Terriglobales bacterium
AATAGTTGATAACTCGACCAATGCTGCTCTTTCCGTGGTAAGGGTACTCAAACGTACGTACCACTGAAATACCCTGACTCGCCTCGAGTTGAACCAAACGCTTTCGGAACCTGGGATACAGTACTCCATTCGGGTAGTTTGGGAGACCTGTTACGACCGATACGGTATGTCCTTTCTGCTGTAATGATTCGGCTAGATCAGATGGCTTAGGAATTGGCTCCGGCGCATAGTACTGTGACAATATCAAGATGCGCATAGCGACCAACCCGGGCCTAAAAGGGGGTGCGAATAGACCTTCTCAATGCGTCCACCGCGTACTCGCCTACTTCTCATGTCCGGTTTGCGCACATCTAAGTTCAGGAAATTCAAAGCTGACCATGGCGTAAGTAGCCTGTTACGATCTTGGTTACAGTTGAGCTCACTTCTTGCGCGAGATATTCGATTGGCGGGGACCAGTGGTTCCGCAGCGCGAGCGCGACTTTGACGGACAACTGAATCTGATCCGGGTCCGCTCCTGTTAACGAGTTACTCCCGCATTCGATTGTTTCAGGCCGTTCTGTCACGTCGCGTATTGTGACGTTAGCCACACCTAGGATCGAACATTCCTCCTGAACCGTGCCGCTATCAGAAAGAACACAGGAAGCATTTCGCTCCAAGGAGATAAAATCAAAGAAACCGAAGGGGTCAAGAAAGCGCACGGATGGCCCGGCGTCGGTAAATCCAGCAGCGACCATTCTCGACCGTGTTCGCGGATGGGTGCTCACAATAACTGGTAAACGGTAATACCGGTGAAGTGCCACGAAGGAGTCGATCAGTTTACGGAGTCGGTGTTCTACGTCCACGTTTTCTGCGCGATGCATAGTCGCCAGAAAATACTTGCCGGGTGTAAGGTCCAGCGTGTGAAGAATCTGTGACTCGCTAATCTGTGTGTTATAGTGGCGAAGAACCTCGTAAATCGGATTGCCGGTCACATAAATTCGGTGTCCCGGTATTCCCTCTCGCAACAGATTCTGCCGACTACGCTCGGTATAGGGTAATAGCACGTCACTGGAGTGATCAATTATTCGACGGTTCACCTCCTCTGGAACCCGGTCGTCATAGCATCTGTTCCCGGCCTCCATGTGATAAACGCTAATACCTAGCCGCTTGACCATAATCGCGGCAAGGCTGCTATTGGTATCCCCTAGCACCAAAAATCTGTCTGGATTAACCTGCGTCGCCACGGCCTCGATACCGGTTAGGATGGATCCGACTTGTGCACTGAAACTACCACGTACGCCAAGATAGAAGTCGGGCTTGCGGACCTGTAGCTCATCAAAAAACACTTGGTCCAAGCCGAGATCGTAATTCTGTCCGGTATGGACAACAGTGTGATCACACACTTGGTCAAGTGTATGTATTACTCGACTCAACCTAATGATTTCGGGCCGCGTACCAAGAATTGTTAGAACACGCACATATTTATCCTAGGACTAAACTATCATAATGAGCTAATTCGTCGATCATCTGCGGTACGCTAGGTGGCTCCGGATAGCCGGCTGCCGACCAAATGCGGCGGTTAACTTCAGGGTCCTGGGTAGCCAAGGTTCGATCAATCGCCATTGCTGATGGCTTCGTCTCGATGTGGAGGTCTGTACGGTTATAGGCCCCACGAAAGCACCGCAGCAAATCCGCCTTGTTGATTGTGCCCGCTGGGACAACATGTTGTAGACGCGGCAGAGCAATATCAGCGGCAATCACGCCGCTGCATAGCCGAGCGTAATGGTAGGTTGTTACGCCATTCCACGAATGGTCACCGTAGCCAGTCAGTTGTGCGCCGCTTGGCTGGCCGAGGAACCAGTCTAGTAGAGAATGGTGAGCCTTCAACTCTGGTCCGATAATGGAACACCGCAGGTGATGTATGCCGCCCGGAGTAACCTCACCAAGACTCTTGGTCTTGCCGTAAACGTCACGTGCATCATGTTGGTCGAGTTCCGTGTAATTGCCCTTAACGCCTGAGTATACACAATCTGTTGCAATCTGAATAACACGTCTCCCCGTCTCGGAAGCGGCCCTTCCAAGGGCTTGTGGGAAGAGAGCATTTACACGAATCGCGCGCTCGACTTGTTGGGGATCACTGTCGGCGATGTAAGGTTTAATCACGCCGATGCAGTTGATAGCCCAATCAAACCGATGCAGCAAAGTCGCAAGTTCGGCGACGGTGCTCTTTTCAGCGTCAAGTGTCAGCCACTCGATGCCTGCCAGCATCTCGTTCTGGAACAGAGGCAAGTTGGTAGACTTTGAAACTGTGGCAGCGATGGTACAAGTGCTTTGCTTGGCGAAGTAGTCGGTGACCATACTCCCCAGCATTCCCGTTCCTCCAAGTATCAAGATCCGGTGATGTTTCATATTTGTGCCCACGGGTGTAATCTGTAGACTGCAAACTAGCGCTCGACAACCTGCCAGATGTCCCAGTACCGAGCGTCGTATCGCACATCGTCTTTGGCGCTCTGATCGAGCGTCGCGGTGGAATAAAAGATGATTGTTGTATTTTCCTCTAGAGACATAAAGCCGTTTGCATAGCCTGGGGGTATGTATAAAACCGCGGGGCGATGCGCAGAAAGGACGAACCGATGAACTATTGAATCCCTGTTCGGTGAGTCCCAGTTGTCTATCCAAACCGCTCCACAGATTACAGCCCCTTGGACGACATAACAGAATTTCGCCTCCTCCCGGTGCGCATGCCAAGCGCGGACGCGTCCTCGTTGATGATTAGTTACGACATAAAAGCGCTTGACTCCACTAAAGCGGAAGCCATTAACGAAGCTGACCGTGCCTCGGTCATCGACAGCTAGATCGCCCTGGATCAATTCTGGTTCTGTCATCGGTCCTCCTGCTGATGGGCAAGTTGGTGGTGAGTATTAAACATTGAGAGGAAAGACTTGTTGGTATAACGCGGATTGTCGAGATCACGAAATCTGTTCGCATTCAACAGTTCTTTAAACTCCTCAATACCGGCGTCGATCGAGATGTGCGCCTGAAAACTCAAATCAGTGTGCGCTTTAGTGCTACTGACGCGATAATTGCGGGCGTCCTGAAACGTTATAGGGGTCTGGTCAATCACCAAATCTGGAAAGTGGTTCCTAACTTGATACGCTAAATCGACAATGCGAACATTCTGGCGGTGCAAATTGTACGTACCCCGTACCGTGCCGACGACCTGCTCTACGCATGCTCGTGCGGCGTCACGAACATGAAGCAGCGGGCGGAATTGTTCGCCCCCAAATACGCTGATACGGCCCTGCTGCCAAGCCCTAACTGTAAGGGTGTTGACGACTAGGTCAAGTCGAACTCGCGAAAAGCAGTCGCTGACGCCGAATAGCGTGCCGAGCCTAAATACGATGGCGTCTTTTCCTTTAAGGTGTTCTTCTGCGGCGAGCTTAGTAACGGCATATACGGAAAGTGGATCAGTAGGCGACGTCTCTTCGAGGACCCGGCGGTCCTGTGCGCCGTATACCGAGCAAGTGGATAGGAATACAATTCGACCGTCGAAATGCTCAGCAAGCCAGCGAACCGATTCTTGGTTCACCGCGACGCTGATTTCAGGATTTAGCTGACACGCTCCGTCCCCGACGAGTGCTGCGAGCCAGATAACTGCATCGGCCCACTGAAGATGCGAGAGCAGATGCGCGGCGTCGCGGATGTCTCCGAAGACGAAAGGAACGGGTTTTCTGTAACACTCTTCGTAAAGTAATGAATCATAGACGCGGAAGGAATGATTGGTCTGATTTAGGATGTCAGTTACAGCGCCGCCAACATACCCGGCGCCGCCGACCACTAAGATGTTCATTATTGAAGTTCACTCCGTTGATGCGATCGACATACGAAGTCGGAGCAGAGTTGAGAGATGTTAGTCAAGGAAATGGGGCCAATGTCCGCTCAAGTGCTTTGAGGTGTACGCACCGGTTCCGGCATGCTGCAAAGGGTGCGCACTGCGTTCGGAATAAGGGCCGATGTAGAAATTTCCCAAGGGCAGGCCCGTTCCAGCGCCGATAAGACCAGGTGGGGTGCGATCAAAGTACTTTTTCCACCACCGCTCTGAGAAGAACAGAGCGCAATAATCTAATCCTACAGCTTCGTCAATAAACAGGTGGCCCGCCGTTGTTAAGTGTTTCCAGATATGAAGCACGCAGGTGTGAAGGCTGAACTCAAGATCGACGTCAACGTATGCCAATACCACGTGTTCATTCAAATGTGGGAGTGTGTCTTCGAACCATCCCTCAATTAGTACGCAGGAAGAGTAGGCCCCCCAGCGTTGGAGGTTAACTTTGACTTCGTTAAGCGTTCCACAGTAATCGCCCGCTCTATAAGCGCCGCCTTCTCGATCAAGGGGGCTCGAGGACGGGAGTCCACGAAATGAATCAAAAACAAAGAGGCGCCGCCCCGTCATTTCGCAGATCAACGAGAGGTTGACCGCAGTTCCCCCTTTCCACGTTCCACATTCCACGACAATGCCCTCTTCCTCCGGAGGAAGTTCAAGAAGCTTGAGCGCCATGGCCAGGTGAACCTTGGGATTAGTAGCGGTTGGTATGCGGAGACGGTTTAAATAGAACCTAAACCCGATATTGATTGCCCTCAGAACGCCAAAGTGGTAAGTCGGGTGGATTTTCGAGGAACTCACAATCGAGAGAATGGCAAAAGGAGCCAATAACAACTCGTAGAGCAGGGATATCGCTTTGTGCATCAGGGTTTTACGGAGTGGACGAGCTCTATGTCTCGGACTTGGACGCAATGAACTCACGTGAAATCGCTGGATCTAGGCCTGGCGCCTTCGGCGCCAATTGGTCGTGGAAATATAGCTGGTGCTCAACTGCACCTGGGGCTAACGCAAGCGTTGAGAGAACAGTCTGCCGCCCGGGAAGTAATTACGAATCGAGGGACGCCAACCGCTTAGGTGATCTCGCTCGATAAGAGGGCCAACCCTCACAAGCGTACGGACGGCTATCTAGATAGAGCCATACACCTACGCCAAAGACGACAACTACTTCCACCAGTACAAAATCGGACTAACGTGGCCTACCTTGGCGGTGGACTACTCTCTGAACTCGAGAACCTGATTAACACTCCTCGTCAATGTGTTCACGCATATACAAGGCAACCGATTCAATAATATCGTCCAAGGAGCGCGAGAGCCGGTAACCCGTTAGGCGCTGTAACTTCGCAATACATGGAACGCGCCTATACATATCCTCGAAGCCCGGCCCGTATGCCTCATCGTAAGGTGAAAGTTCAATTGTCGAGAGGGAACCCGTCAAACACCTCACCCGCTCAGCAAGAGCGATGATCGATACCTCCCGGTCGTTACCAATATTAATAACCTCTCCAACGACCGATTCGGTCTTTGCTATCCGTATTAAAGCCTCAACGACATCGGTGACGTGCGCAAAACAGCGAGACTGCTTGCCGTCACCGAAAACTGTGAGTGGCTGATTGAGCAGCGCCTGTCGGACAAAAGTTGGCAAAACCATTCCGTAGCGCCCAGTCTGCCGAGGACCCACTGTATTGAAAAGCCGAACTATCGTGGCCGGCACACGCTTCTCGTGGTAGTACGCAAGCGCAAGGAATTCGTCAAGCGCTTTCGAGCAAGCGTAACTCCAGCGCCCTTTCACGGTCGCGCCTATTGCAAGATCATCATCCTCATTGAACGGTATTTTCTGACTATTACCGTAGACCTCCGACGTTGATGTGAGGACAATGCGCTTGCGCTTCTTCGCCACGGCCCGGAGGACCACCTCCGTACCATGGACATTAGTTTCTATAGTCCTGACCGGGCTGTCAATGATGAGACGCACGCCGACTGCGGCCGCGAGGTGGAACACGATGTCGGAAGAGTCAACCAACTCCGTAACAACAGGTGCATTAAAGACGCTATCTATCGCGTAGGAGAAGTTGTGAGCGCCACGCAGGTGAATAATATTGCGCATGGATCCGGTTGAAAGGTCGTCGAGTACTGCAACAGACCAACCCTCGGCCAGACAACGCTCCGCAAGATGTGATCCTATAAAGCCAGCACCGCCAGTAATAAGTATGTTCATGTCATCCTTGCCTCCGTGCGGGAACTCGCTAAGGTTAGCAGAGGCTAATCAACTGTGGTCCAACACAGGGTGTGCGCGTTGAAGATCCGGCAGTCCCCGGCCTCGCGTCGTTTACTGAACAGCTTGCTCCATGATGGCAAGGGTCTCAATCGCTGTCCGGTTCCAGGTGAATCCCGAGGCCCGCAGAAAACCTTCATGCCGCAAACTCTTTCTTAGTTGTTCGTCCCTAATGAGGCGGTACATTTGATCGGCGAATACATCGGAATCAGAGGGATCTGCGGTAATACCCGCAAGCCCAACAGTTTCCGGTAAACCGCTAAGGTTAGAGGTGAGCACTGGTACACCGCACGCCATTGCTTCCAGCACAGGCAATCCAAACGATTCACATGCTGATGTGAGCACGAAGGCGACAGCATGAGTGTACCATGCAGGTAGTTCGAGATGGGGAACATGCCCCTTAAAGACGATCGAACTGCCAACGTTGAGACCGGCCGCGTAGCGTCGCAGGTCATTAAGGTATGTCTTAGGCCCAGAGCCTATGATGATCAGAGTGTGAGGCAAATTGTGGCGCCGCTTGAGGCTTGCGAACGCACTGATCGCAGCCTCAAAGTTCTTGTGTGGGACTACGTTTGAAACAGATATGAGATAGTCCCCATCCCAAGGCCGGGTCATAGTGCTGTCTGGACTGAACACTGGATTGATACCATAGGGTACTATGTGCAATGGGCCAGTGCGACGGACGCTGGAATGCGACACAGCTTCCGCCGCCATTGTCTTCGAAACCGCGATGATTTCAGTGGCTCTCGTCATTGCAGTCTCGAAAGCCCAGCGGCTATACGACGATGAGGCGCGCCAGTTCAAAAGCCAACTAGCTTGCGTAACTCCTAGGCGCTCGCGACTGTAGAATTCGTCAAAATGAAAAAATAAAAGATTTTGTAAATAAACTATACTCTTGCAAGGCATCCGGATATGAGGTAGGGCGCCAGAGCTAGAATAAAAAATGTCAGCCTTCATTCGCCGTGCGGCCCAAGCACAGGCTGCTTGCTCGATCGCTACACGGTAAACACGATTGCTTGTCCGCGCTGGAATCAAACAAAACTTACCTTTAGGACATATCGAACGCCAGTGTGTTTGATTGGTATCGCTGACCAACAGGACAAATTCATGCCCTCGAAGAGCGCTTTCTTGCGCTAATTGGAAAAGTAGAGCTTCTGTCACGGTGCGGACCGCACCGGTTTGGACTCCCGGAACAGTGAATAGAGTGTTTGCCAGGATGCGCAAGTTATTCCCCAATGCTAAGGCGATTTAGCAGGATGGTTAATGTCACCAAGCTTTTGCGGTTGAGGAGCGAGGCCGACGTCCCAATGAGTGAGGGCGGTCACTTAGAACCAACTCGACACGTTTGGAACGTTGGGAACGGCTACCTTCTTGCCCCACCACTAGTAACGGGAGGGACGGCCCAGACCACCGCCCAGGTACCCATCTGCTTGCGAGCAGTTCACTGGTAATTGACACTCACACTTGTCCCAACGAGAAGAAGCACTTACTACCCCCCGTACCGGCCACTAGTCACTCGACAAGCGAACTTCTGGGGACCGTCCTTCGAGATGCATGCGATGGAAGAAGGTGTAGGTACGTTGCGAACCAAGCTATTAAAGGGCGGACCCCATACCAGCCCTTGCTGAAAAGGCGACCCTCTCGAATGGCGGATCTAAACAGGACGAACGATGCGTGCCACGTAGAGCGGAACGTCTGTCTGTTTCGGACGCGGTAGCGGATCAGAGGCTCCCGCAGGTTGCTGTACTTGTACCGCGTGTATCCCCTCAACCACAAATCGACATCCTCGCCCGCCTGAGTTGCCCCGCGCAACGTTTCGTCATAACCACCCATTGACTCATAGAAACTTTTCCTTACAACAACCGTCGGGTGTATGAATGGTACTTCTCGGTACATTCGTCGAACCAACTCATCATGTCTCGCCGGTCTGGAGTACGACCCTATATAGTCCCCCTGTTCATCGACGAAATCAGCAGCGGTACCCAACACGGCAACATCGGGACATTCCAGTAGAAACTCGACCTGTTTATAGAGGCGTTCGGGATAGCACACATCGTCCGCGTCTAGTCGTGCAATCAGTGGCCCCTTTGCAGCACGCCAAGCCCGGTTTAAAGACGCAGCTAGACCGCAATTAACCTCGTTCGTTAGAACTGTCAGGCGTGGTTCCTTCGCCCCGAGCCTTCCAAGCACCTCACCTGTGGTATCCGTGGACCCATCGTTGACAACAAGAAGATCCCAGTCGGTGTAGGTCTGGGAGAAGATGCTCTCTATCGCCGGTTCAACGTCCTGGGCTCCATTGTAAACTGCCAATATTACGCTAACATGCATAACTTAACTGAAAACTCCACACAACGCTTGCGCCACACCAAGTTCCTCACGGTGAAGGAGCCCTGAATGTCACACCCTGAGCCATTGACTCGGTAAGGCATCTCGGTTCAGGAATCCTGCAACAGGGCCGATCTTGAGTGTCGGTCGCTGCTCAGCGAGCCACGCCCCCCACCAGTGCAGCGTGCCGTTTCCAATAACATGATGTTTACATGCGTTCATCAGTGTCAGCATTTCACATGGCGAACTCCCGGCCGTTGCGGAAACAACAACAAACTCGTGTCGGATGCCCGCCCCCCGCAAGTGCTCAACAGCCCATGCTGGATCGTCGCTGAACAGAAACCATTTCGGGTGACGTACTTGCCCCGCCACAATTCTTAATGCATCTGCATAGTAACGAGGCGTCGTCACTATGCAACCCGCGGCCTTCGGTGCTTCGAGAAAGCTGCGAACGCACACTGCCACCGCATCCGTTCTGCGTATCTCGTTAAGAGTTCTCTGCGCCTCGGACGACAACGGGAAAACCCGCTTCAATTCACATACCAGCCTTGGCCGAAACTCTGCGAAATACTCTTCGCATTGCCAATATCCCTCAAGGACCAGCCTCCTGGAAGGTCGTAAGCTTATCAGTCTTCCGTCAAAAGCAGGCCGTCCGTTCATATCATTCTCTCGAATGTACCGTCGGTATCGGTACGGAACCAATGAGTTGACTACGTAGCTTAGCCGTCGACACGGAATCGTCGTGCGTTCAATCCAAGGCGGGATCTGAAGTTGGTCGAGGCAATACTGCCTACGATATATTAAGTCCCGCGTAAAGCCAGAATGAGTATCTAGACATAAGTTACCGTCGCAGCGCAGACTGACAGCACGGGCCGTTGCATATATGAACAACTGGTTACCGAGACCGCCGAACAGACGCGCAATGATAACCGGTCGCTTACCACTAACAACAGATTGTGACACGCTGCAAAACGATTCGAGCTCACGACGGAATAGACTGACTGAGCGAGCTAACCCGCGTCCTTAGGAAGCGGCTCTGCTACACGTTCAACTGCTTAAACATCGAGTACAGCACGATCGCAGATATCAACGCGCCGTAGGAGATAATACTCGTGGTTTGTATTGTCCTGCGTGGCGCCCAGAGTCCCAAGAAGGCGTACATAAAGAGGTACGGCAAGCAGACAATACGATAGCGCTCGTGTATGATGGGTAGGCCCATGGCAATAGCGACACCGAACGTCGCTAATAACAAACCCAAGATTAAACGGTCTCGACCGGATACCAGGTTACTGTTGTGTGCTGCCATGAGATATGGGCATAAGAAAAGAACATAGAAAAGAGATGACGCCGCGTGCGCGAGTGTCTGCCAATAATAGGACACTGGTTCAAAAGAACTAAGTATTGAGGGAAAGGGGGCTATCAGATACGCCATAACTTTCAATGGAGTATATAAGATGGCGGTCGCTACCGAAGTCGGTACCAATAGGCGGCCCACCGAAGTGTCGGTCCAAGTGTCGACAACTCTTTCACCTTGAATCACTTGAGCAATCTCTATTGGACTTCCTTGCGATCCTAGAACAGAGCTGATCTGCGGAACGACACCCACGCTTGCAGCTCCGATGATCACCAAGAGCGCAACAGCCAAACGAAAAGACACCGAGATGGAGGTCGCCACTAATATGATTGCCCACGACAGAACGATCGGCAGTAAGAGCGGGGGTCGCAAAATACCCGTCATAGCTAACCCGAGCCCAGCGGCTAACCACGCGCGCTTAGACTGACCTTGTTTGGTCATCGTCATTATCGATAGTGGTACAACAGCGAGTACCGTCGAGAACAGAACCGCACTCTCACGCGAGGTCAGGGCGTCGTACCAAACTATCTCTGGGACCAACATCATCAGCCCTATGCGCCACTTTCTAGTGTCTCTCTTGGCTGGGCTAAGGCGATAGCACGCGAACGTGACGAGAACGACAGCAGCTAACGTCGTAAGTGAATTGATCAATGCGGGAACCAGAGGATTTGCGCCAAACGCGAGAAACAGCACCGCGAAATAGTACACAATTCCAGCATGGTTGATCCCGGGCAGTGCGGCCCTATCGAAGTCGGCGTCATAAAATGCCTTCGCATAAAAATAGTAGCGCTGAGCGTCATAGCCTGTCGTAGCGAACGGGTCCCGAAGGGCCGGCAACCAGTTCCCGTAGAGGGCCCCTAAGGTCAGGGCTACTTTGAGATGGAACGCTACACCGATATAGAGAATTCGATTATCGCTCAATACCAGGCTGGCCTTCCGAATTAGATACGCTCCGCCGATTGTGACGCCGATAAATAGTAGAATAGCCCGCCCGAGGTCAATGCGTGCGATATCCCCCGCAGAGTGGACAGCTGCAACCGTCATTATGCAGGCGCCGCCCACAAGAAGTTGTAAGATCAACGCGGACGTTAGCGCCCGATAAGCATATCCGACGGCTAGATGGGAGCCTTGCTGAGCAGGCGGCCTCATTGCGGTATCGCGAGAAGCCGCTATCACCGCGGGCCTCTGACGGCACCGGTGGCGTTTCGGGCGGCAATACTTTCATATATCGTTGCGAGCTCCGTCGCATATCGAGCGATGTCCATTACGGGCGGTAGCCGCTCGGCGAATTGCTCAACAACTTCAGGCGAAACGGCGATTTGATGGATGACATGCGCCAGTGCTTTCGAGTCGCCCATCGGGAATACCCAGCCATTTACGCCCTGCTTAACAAGGTGAGTCATTGAAGGCACGTCGCTACATATAACCGGGCATCCAGAGGCGATGGATTCAACAAGCGAAAGCGGACAGTTATCCTGGCTAAGCGAAGGTAACACCGAGACGTCAATCTCAGAAAAAAAGGCGGGGGTGTTAGGCGGACTGACCCATCCGTGCCAACGAATGTGCGCTCTCCCTGCAAGGAGTGAAAACTGCCTGAGCAACGACCGACCGTAGTCACTATCGGCAACACCCGCAATATGTAGCGTCAAACGATCAACATCCTTCAACAGTGTTAATGCGCGAAGGAGAATGTGAACACCCTTCTCGGGTGATAAGCGGCCTATATATCCTAGCGATAGCTCACGCGTAGACCTCTTGCGTCGGGAGGGACCACGACCACAAAATCCGTGGTGAAACCAGGGGAGCAAATGTATATTCGTGGCGAGGGCACCAAGGCTGCTGGCATATGTGGCAGCAACTGGACTCGCCGCAATCACAGCAGCGGCGTGGCTGAAAAGATATCGTGCTCTGGAAATTACCAACTCTGTCCGGGTAATGGCCGTTGACCTTACGCAGCCTTTCCGGGCCAGCCAGCCGTTTTCGTCTTTGCCGAAACTGACATCGAGGAGGCTCCTCGCCAAGGGCACTCTTACAACCAACTCATTAGCCCGGCCCAATAACCCCCTTCCAGATATGACGCACTTTGCACACTTCTCAGACATAGGTTTTGCGTCACATAGATCGCCGGTGCCGGTGATCAAAATAGTCCGGTGACAGGCCATCCCGTAATCGTGGATCGAGTACACCGTCGGAATTCCAAGTTGTACGGCCGCGTGCATCACCCAAGTCAAATTCTGCCAAAACTGGAGATGGACTACGCTCGGATTCAAGACGGTCAAGGCCTCCGTCGCCCAACTAACGGCTACAGACCAATCCGCAGGACTCAAGAATCTGTAGGCCCAACGAATCGGCGGAGTCACGACGTGATACCTTAGCTTTTCAAGCTTGACTACTCGATATGGCACGCCCCCGAGCATACCATCTGATGGCCCAGGCGTCGGCCCCCGCCAAGTGTCGTTATTGGGCCATGTCAACACCTCGACGTTTACACCACTGTTGGAAAGCTGAAGTGCTTGCGCCGCGACTGTCCGGTTTCCGCCAATTGGCTCGGACTCGGCATAACTGCTCACGAACAACACCGGAGCAGTCATGGGCACAACATCCCGGCTAATTGTTTCAGTTCGGAACTCCGCAAGCCAATTGTTGCTGTTATAAACAGCCAACTAGCAGAATAAATTACCATCGCTGTTATCAGATAGCTGTAAGTCACGAGCGGACTAACGCACAAATAGCTCACCAGGACAGCTGAAGCTGCGAGCAAGGTGGCGACCCTGAGAGACGGACGGAGCGCGTCACGCCACATTCGTTTGAAGGTGACGTGTAGGGTGGCCATTAAATGGAGATAGGTAGGAACTAGTCCGCCTAGTGACGTAATCACAAGTGCCGCCGCAACGCCAGACGTCGACCACTGTGAGCCCAATGTAACGGCTAAGGCCGCCGTCGCTATTCCCTGGATCGTCGCTGTCGTAACTAGAACTCGCATCTGCCCTAGAGATTGAAGCACCGTCGTATTCAAGTGGGTAACAGCTAATATCGGTACCAAGCCGGCAAACATAGCTGTTGTAATTCCGCCACCATATTGCTGAGACCCAACCCAGACGGTGACAAACGGGCGGTTGAATAGGGCTACGGCGATGCCGTATGGGACCGCTACCAACAATAAGTATTTATGAAGTCGTAAGTAGATTGACGCTAGGTACTCATAATCTCCACTACCAACAAGCTGGTTGATCGCTGGTGCGCTGCTCTCGGTGATCTTGAATATTACGCTCCATCCTACTGACGAGCACATTTTCGTCGTGTAGTATACTGACGCTAGGCCTGGACCAGCGATGGCTGCAGCGACAACGACATCACTATATAGCCATAAGCGGCCGGCTAGGTTCAACAGTAGGGTCTTCGCAGTAAATAGAATGAGTTCTTTTCGCAAGACGATATCTGCCGGGTTGGGAGAGCTACGGCATAAGGCGAGACGGGAGGACACGGCGGCACAACAAAGTCCGGCAACACTCTCACCAACGACTGTTCCCAGCAGCAGAGCATTGATCCGGAGTCCCAGAATTAGCAGAATGGCAGTAACGAGAGTTCTGGCTATTGTTCCAATGACTTGGGATAAATTGTAAGCCGTAAGGTACTGGCGAGCGCAAAGGACAATACCATAGAGTGCCACCCGACCTCGTAAAGCGAACCAAATGGCTAATAAAGAGAGACCGACGCGGTAAGAGTGCAGTTCCTGCAACGGAATGTTTAACAAGCTGGGCACGAACGGTATAGCGCATAATACGAGGAAGCCACAACAAAAGTTGGACAGAACTGTTATTCGGAGACCTTCCGAGAATGTTGATGCATACTCGGATGTATCATGGGACTCAAACCGAGCAAGATATCGCGATAGGGTACAGCTGATCCCATAGTCGATTACTGACAGATACCCAAGAAGTTGCATCACAGCAGCGAAACCGCCGACCGTTTCACGACCAGCACGCGATATCACAAGCGGTACAATCGCAATTTGCAATACAGTTTGCACCACGGTATGTAACGCCGACGCTAAGGCCCCAAATAGTGCACGGCGCTGCCGGTCGTTGGGTCCCATGGTTTTGTTGGTGCGTGACGCAATCACAGCGGGCCGGGGAGCGGGAGGCAGGGGTCGGTGGCTCTAGAAACTCACGCTGGCGGCGCCACTCAATTGAGGAGTTGGTTTTTCCGCGATAATCAAAGATTGCAACCCTAGCCAACGTAGGACAGGTAAATCCCGATCCAGGGCGTCCAGATAGACCTGGCGACCCGGGAGTAGAGCGACTAGACTTCGCGAGCCTGTCCACTTCGGTTGCAGGCCAGCCTGTCTCACCCATGTAAGGGTGACGGGCAGTAAGGTGCACTTATTGATTGGCTGTCCCACTTCGGTGAACCGCCGCCCGGTAAGTTGGAGATACAACCGATACAAACCGTACATGTTGAGGTAATTCGGGCTGGATAGAAATAGGCGCCCTCCCGGCTTGAGGACGCGGGCCAGTTCTCTAACCGCGCGCCGCGGATTAGGGACATGCTCGATGGTCTCGCACGAGATAACCGTATCAAACATGTCGTCGGGATATCCGATTTGTTGGATATCCATAACCTGCCAGTGAACCGGGAGGCGTTTATTAAGCGCGTAAGCCTTTCCCATAGCCACTGCGGCGTGAGAGAAGTCTGCGGCGACGAGCGTTGAAGCACAACTCATTTGCCCGGCTAGCCAGCACGCAAATCCGCCACGCCCGCAGCCGATTTCCAAGATTCGGCCACCAGCCAGATCCCGGTCAGTGAGTGCTTTTCTTATCAT
>JBBRZF010000077.1:0-14616 GCA_038236965.1 Terriglobales bacterium
AATGGTGATGCCTGGCGACAACGTACAGTTGATCGTGGAGTTGATCACGCCGGTGGCGATGGAAAAGGGCCTGCGCTTTGCAATCCGCGAAGGCGGACGCACCGTAGGCGCCGGTACCATCAGCGAGATTCTTAGTTAGTTGGAAACTTCCAGCGCGGTTCATCGCTGGAATCTCAAAGTCTTCGGCGGAGGAGATTCTGCCTCCGCTGATTCCCGAGCTTCGACTCGGGCAAGGCGCCACAGCCAAACTGTGACGCAATCACATAAAGGAGTGGGTCCACATGCCCCGCGAAATTTGTCAGCTTCAATGCACTCAGTGCAAAGACAAGAATTATTCGACCACTAAAAACCGTAAGACCACGACCGAGCGGCTGGAATTCAGCAAGTTCTGCCGCAAGTGCCGCAAGCACACGGTCCACCGCGAGACGAAGTAGTAGCGCGGCAATCGCCGGCTGAAAAGCCGGCGCAGGCACAGGGGCGTAAGCTCAACGGCTAAACTGTCGGTCTCCAAAACCGAACTTGGGGGTTCGAATCCCTCCGCCCCTGCCATTCCTTCCGTACTTGGCAGGCATGGACAATAGAGCGGGATTGCTGGTTCAAGCAGTACCCGGAAGCTTGCTTCCGGTTGTAGCAGGAAGGCCGAGCGCAGGAGTCGGCGGGGCTTTCAGTAAAGGACCTTAAGATGGCGAAGGCAGCAATGGTTAGCGCGAACGAAAACAACTTTGGTACCAGGATCAAAGCCTGGCCGCAGCGGACGAAGAGTTTCTATAACGACGTCCGCACCGAGATGAAGAAGGTCACGACTCCCTCCTTGAAGGAAGTTCGTGCAACGACCACGGTTGTTATCGTGGCCGTGGCCATCTTCGGTGTGTATTTCTGGATCATCGACACCATTATCGGCAAGGGTCTCGATTCCACGTTGCGTTACTTCAGCCACCGCTAAATGGGCCCGAAAAACGATTTGGAAAACACGGGCAAGACACTTATGGCAGAGAACACAAATAACGAGAGCAACGGGAACGAGCAGGACCCGAAAGAAGAGAAGCACGCGTCCGACGCGAACGCCGAAAACACTCCGGCGGCCGACGGTCAGCAGGCTGAAGCTCCCGCGAATCCGAATATGAAGTGGTACATCATCCACAGCTATTCGGGCTTCGAACGCAAGGTCAAGGAATCGCTGGAATCGCGCATTATCGCTTTCGGACTTCAGGACCGCATCGGCAAGGTGCTCATCCCGACCGAAGCCGTCACCGAAGTACGCAACGGCAAGAAGTACACCAGCGAGCGCATGTTCTATCCAGGCTATGTGCTGGTTGAGATGAACATGGACGATCACGTCTGGCACGTCGTGAAATCGACGCCGCGCGTCACGGGATTCGTCGGCACCGGCCAGCAGCCCACGCCGTTGTCGGATGACGAAGTGAAGCAGATCGTCTACCGCGTCGCCGAAGGCAAGGAAAAGCCGAAGCTCAAGGTGAAGTTCGAGAAGAACGAATCGGTCCGCATCAGCGAAGGCCCGTTCGCAACCTTTACCGGCATTGTGGATGAAGTGAACGAAGACCGCGAGACCCTCAAAGTGATGGTCACCATCTTCGGACGTTCGACTCCGGTCGAGTTGGAGTTCGGGCAGGTAGAAAAGATTCTTACGTAGTTGCAAGGCGCACTGCAGGGTTCATAAATCAGATTCCTTGAACTCGCCTGGGCCGAAAATCCTAGACTCAGGGCTCGTTAAAGCCTCCAACCTATCGGAGTGCCTCGGGCGGGAACCAAAAGAGAGAAGGTAATTCGAATGGCAAAGAAAGCAACAGGCTCGATAAAACTTCAGATCGTTGCCGGCAAGGCGACCCCGGCCCCGCCGGTCGGTCCCGCACTCGGCCAGGCACAGATCAACATCATGGAGTTCTGCAAGCAGTTCAACGCTCGCACGCAGAACAAAGAATTGGCCGGACTCATCGTCCCGGTGGTCGTCACGGTCTATTCCGACCGTTCCTTCACCTTTGTCACCAAGACGCCTCCGGCGTCCGTCCTGTTGAAACAGGCTGCTGGCGTAGCTAAAGGCGCGGGCGCTCCCAACAAGGACAAGGTTGGAACGGTGACGGAAAAGCAGGTTGCCGAGATTGCCAAGCAGAAAATGCCCGACCTGAATGCCGCCTCGCTGGAATCGGCGATCAAGAGCATCAAGGGCACTGCGCGTTCCATGGGCATCGAAGTCGTCGGTTAATCACACCGGCGAACCACAGGTTCTATAAGCGGCGCCAAGCCGCTAGTCGAAAAGACCACGGCCGTTCGGCAACAAGGTCCGGCGGTGGGAGACAGGAGCAGTAATGAGAAAAGACGGGAAAAATATCGTGAAGTCCCGTGCCGCGGTCGAAGATCGCACGTACGGACTGAAAGAAGCTATCGAGCTTCTGCAGAAGGTGAAGTTTGCCAAGTTCGATGAGACGGTGGAAGTAACGCTGCGTCTGGGCGTCGATCCGAAGCATGCGGACCAGATGGTTCGCGGCACGGTGGTTCTGCCGCACGGACTCGGCCGTTCGAAGAAGGTGCTGGTTATCGCAACGGGCGACAAGGTCCGTGAAGCGGAAGCAGCAGGCGCCGATTACTTCGGTGGTGAAGAGATGGTCGAGAAGATCCAGAAAGAGAACTGGACCGACTACGATGCCGTCATCTCCACGCCGGACATGATGCGTTCGGTGGGTCGTTTGGGTAAGGTGCTCGGTCCTCGCGGCCTTATGCCGAATCCGAAGACGGGCACCGTGACGCTCGACATCGCCAAGGCTGTTGCGGAAGTGAAGGCCGGCAAGGTCGAATTCCGCACCGACAAGACCGCGCTGGTCCACGTTCCCGTGGGCAAGATCTCGTTCACGTTCGACAAACTGGTGGACAACGCAGTCGCCGTCATCACCAGCGTCGTGAAGGCGAAGCCGGCCGTGGCCAAGGGCAAATACATCAAGGCCTGCTACATCAGCTCCACCATGGGCCCTGGCGTTCAAGTGGACACCGCTGCGGTTGAGACCGCCGCAAAGGCTTAATTCACCCAGCACCGCATGAGCGGCGTCCCTGAGCCAGAGCGGCCCGGACGTAAGGGTTCAAAGGATTCGAACATGGCAGTCACGAAAGCAAAGAAGATTGAAGCGGTAGAAAAACTCACCGTCGAACTGGCGAATGTGAGCAGCGCGATCGTCGGCACGTTCGGCAAGCTGACGGTTACAAAGGATTTTGAACTGCGTAAAGCGGTTCGCACGGCGGGTGGAAAATACCGCGTCGTAAAGAACACGCTGGCCGAGCGCGCAGCCAAGGGCTCCAAGATCGAAGTAGCCGTCCAGAACTTGTCCGGCGTCACTTCCATCGCCTACACCGAGGGAGACCCGGTCGCACTGGCAAAGGCGCTCAGCAAGTACGCGAAAGACAACCCGGAATACACTTTCAAGGCTGGTGTGGTAGATGGCCGCGTTATCTCCATCAACGAGATTGATGCGTTGGCTGCCCTGCCGTCCAAGGAAGAGCTCTACTCCAAGCTGTTGTTCCTCATCAATTCGCCGGCAACGCGCCTGGCGACGGTGATGAACGCAGTCGGCAAGAACATTGCCGTGGTCATCAACCAGGGTGTGGAGAAGAACAAGTTTACGGAAGGCGAAGCCGCCGGCGCGTAAGCGTTGCGGCTTTGAGTTCCGACCGGAAGCGTGAAAGCGCGGCCGGAAGCGGTATCGGGATGGTGCAAGCTGTCCCAAACGATTTCCGTTATCGGGTAGGAGCGTGCTCTACCGTTTCGCAAGTCTGGCGCAATGGTGAGGTGCCCGGCAAGTCCGGCTGGACAGGTCGCAACGCGGGGACGCGTGGTGAATGTCTGGAAACCTCGGCACACTGGAACTCCGCTGTTAACGAAATCAGCAAGACCTATAACGAAAACTAATTGGAGATACGGAAATGGCAGATATTCAGCAGTTGGAAGAACAGATCGTAGCCCTGTCGCTTCTCGAAGCGTCGCAGCTGGTAAAGAAGTTGGAAGAGCGTCTTGGCGTTTCGGCTGCGGCCGCTGCCCCGGTCATGATGGCCGGTGGTGGTGCAGCAGCAGCGGCACCTGCGGAAGAGAAGACGGAATTCAACGTCATCCTCACCGCTGCCGGCGCCAACAAGATCAACGTCATCAAGGCTGTCCGCGAAGTCACGAGCTTGGGTCTGAAAGAAGCCAAAGACCTGGTCGACGGCGCCCCCAAGGCCATCAAGGAAGGCGTCACGAAGGAAGAAGCCGAGACCATTCGCAAGAAGTTCACCGAAGCTGGCGCGACCGTCGAGGTCAAGTAGTTTCAACGCAAGCCTTTGGCTTGCTGTAGTTTACGGCGACCTGCTCCGCGGCGACGCGGGGCAGGGAATCCGTTTTTTTGTCAGGTCGTGCAAACGGTCTGAAGTTGCAGTCAGGTTGTACCTCTGGGGATCGTGAGCGGATCTCTGGAGTTCCTGAAGCCAAGGAAGCGGAGCGGTCATCTATATTGTCAGCGGGAAGTTTTGCTGACGGCCGCAGAATTCCCGGGTGAGCGCAATTGCGGAGCGAGAGTTCCGCGACGGAACAGCAATCAACATGGCGGCAGTTTGCCGGTGACACCGTAGCTCCGGTGCAGCGAGTAAACTGAGAACAGGCCTTTTCGATACTGGCGCGGGAATATACAATTGCTAGAGCAGGAATCCCAAGCGGATTCCGCAAGCCCCGATTTTTCAACGGGGAAGATAACAAGACGCCACGTTTGGCGCCCTTGGGGATTACTGTCCCTGTGGGCGCTCCCGCATTTACAGTCCGTTGCGGGCCGATAAGGGCTCGCGCAAGGACTCCTTTGCGTCTTGGCAATGCAAGCTGATTTTTGCAGCCTCGTGCTGTCGGCCCCGTCATAGCAACAGTAGGGGTCTGGGTCCCATTGGTAGCACCACGAAGCCTTCGGGCGACGTGGGGCCTTGCCGTCGATACGACCATGACGGCTTTGCGCGACGCATTACGCGCGCGCGTACTTCGAATCGCGTTCCCAGCCGACCGCGGCTTCGAAGAGAACCTTTAGGAGTTTCTATGGAAAAGATGAAAACTGCCTTCCGCAAACGACTCGACTTCTCCAAAATCCCGGCGACCATTCAGATTCCCAACCTCATCGAGGTTCAGAAGCGTTCTTACGATCGCTTTCTGCAAATGGATTGGCTGCCGAGCGAACGCGACGACGCCGGTCTGCAGGCAGTGTTCCAGTCCGTGTTTCCGATCACGGACTTCCGCAACGTTTCGCAACTGGAGTTCGTGGATTACTCCATCGGCAACTGGGAATGCAAGTGCGGACACCTTAAGGGTCTCCATCACCTGCGTACCACCTGCCGTTCCTGCGGTTCCACGGTCGTAACCGATCCGTTCCACCCCGGCGAAGTGCTCTGCACCAAGTGCGGAACCTACAACGCCAATACCCCCGATTTCTGTAACAAGTGCGGTGACCCCGTCGGTCTGCAATTGAAGTACGACGTGGCCGAGTGCGAAGAGCGCGGCATGACCTATTCAGCTCCGCTGAAGGTCACCATGCGCCTGACCATCTTCGATAAAGACCCGGAGACCGGCAATCGCACCATTCGCGACATCAAGGAACAGGAAGTCTTTTTCGGCGACATTCCGCTGATGACCAACAACGGTACCTTCATCATCAACGGTACCGAGCGCGTCATTGTCAGCCAGTTGCATCGTTCGCCCGGCGTCTTTTTTGAGACGGCTAACAACCGCACCTACTTCCTGGGCAAGATCATTCCGTACCGCGGTTCGTGGGTCGAGTTCGAATACGACCAGAAGAACATCCTGTACGTCCGCATCGATCGCAAACGCAAGTTCCTCGGCACCATCTTCCTGCGCGCTCTTGGTCTGCGCACGGACGAGGACATCCTGCGCACGTTCTACACGGTCGATCGCGTGGCGCTGAAAGATAACAAGCTGTTCTGGACGCTGGAGCCGGGCATCGATCGCCCGACGAACCTGCTAGGAATGAAGCTGTCGCACCGCATCGCCACCAAGGGTGGGGATGAGATCGTTCATGCCGGACGCAAGGTCACCGCGGCCGTGATGAAGGAGATTCATAAGGCCAGGGTCAGCGAGATCGAGATCGATCTCGGAGACCTCGAAGGCGCTTATGCCGCGGCCGACATCTTTGACACCAGCACCGGCGAAGTTCTGCTCGAAGCGAATGCCGAGATCACGGCCGACAAGTTGTCCAAGATGCTGGATGCCGGCATCACCGACATTCATGTCTTCTTCCCGGAACGCGACGACGTAGGCACGGTCATCAGTGCGACCTTGCGCCGCGATTCCGTCAAGACCCCCCAGGAAGCACTCATCGAGATCTACCGCAAGCTGCGTCCCGGCGACCCGCCAACGCTGGATACGGCGACTTCGTTGTTCCATGGGATGTTCTTCGATGCGCGCAAGTACGATTTCTCTCGCGTAGGCCGCTTGAAGTTCAACATCAAGCTGTTTGAAAAGAACGACGCGACCGGACTCGACAACCGCACGCTCGAACCGGAAGATTTCTACCAGACCATCCGCTACCTGTTGAAACTTCGCAAGAACATCGGCAGCGTGGACGACATCGATCACCTTGGCAACCGTCGCGTACGCGCGGTTGGCGAGTTGATGGAGAACCAGTTCCGCATCGGCCTCGTCCGCATGGAACGCGCCATCAAGGAAAAGATGAGCGTGTACCAGGAGATGTCGACGGCGATGCCGCACGATCTCGTGAATGCCAAGCCGGTCATGGCTGCCATCCGCGAGTTCTTCGGTTCGTCCCAGCTCTCGCAGTTCATGGATCAGACCAACCCGTTGTCGGAGATCACCCACAAGCGCCGTCTCTCGGCTCTTGGACCGGGCGGTCTCTCTCGTGAACGCGCAGGCTTCGAAGTCCGCGACGTTCACCCCACGCACTACGGACGTATCTGCCCGATTGAAACGCCGGAAGGTCCGAACATCGGACTCATCTCCTCGCTCAGTTGCTTTGCGCGCATCAACGACTATGGCTTCATCGAGTCGCCATATCGTCGCGTGAAGGCCGGAAAAGTCCTCGACTTCATCACCGTGGTGAATGCCGGAGACAGCGATTACCGTGTCGGCGATCACATCGAAAAGCACGAGATGGTGAAGGCCAACGCCGACCTGAAGGAGCGCAAGAAGAGACTCATCGATTTCGAGCCGTTCTCGTTCTACCTTTCGGCGTGGGAAGAAGATAAGTGGGTCATCGCGCAGGCCAACGCGGAACTCGACGAAAAAGGAAAGATCGTCACCGAACTCGTCAACGCACGCAAGGCCGGAAACTTTGTCCTGGTAGCTCGCGAAGAAGTCGATTACATCGACGTCAGCCCCAAGCAGTTGGTCTCGGTCGCAGCCTCGCTGGTTCCGTTCCTGGAACACGATGACGCGAACCGCGCACTCATGGGCGCGAACATGCAACGCCAGTCGGTCCCGCTGCTCGTTGCCGAAGCTCCTATCGTGGGCACCGGCATGGAAGGCGTCACCGCTCGCGATTCCGGCGCGGTCATTCTGGCCCGCCGTTCGGGTGTCATCGATTCCGTCGATTCGCAACGCATTATTGTGCGCGTCGAAGGCGAACATCATCCGATGCAGCTTTCGCGCGAAGTCGGCAGCGATATTTACCAGCTCACGAAGTTCAAGCGTTCCAACCAGAACACTTGTATCAACCAGAAGCCCATCGTTAAAAAGGGCGATCGCGTTGTCAAAGGACAGGTCATTGCTGACGGTCCTTGCACCGATCAGGGCGAGTTGGCTCTCGGTCGCAACGTACTCGTCGCCTTCATGACGTGGCGCGGATATAACTTCGAAGACGCCATCCTTGTCAGCGAAAAACTGGTGAAAGAGGATTACTACACCAGCGTTCACATCGAGGAATTCGAGATCGAATCACGCGATACGAAACTGGGACCGGAAGAAGTAACCCGCGACATCCCGAACGTGAGCGAAAGCGCACTTCGCGATCTCGACGAGAGCGGCATCATCCGCATCGGTGCAGGCGTCAAGGCCGGCGACATCATCGTGGGCAAGGTAACGCCCAAGGGTGAGACGCAGCTCACGCCGGAAGAAAAGTTGTTGCGCGCCATCTTCGGTGAAAAAGCCGGAGACGTTCGCGACGCTTCTCTCACGTGTCCTCCGGGTATTGAGGGTACGGTCGTTGACGTGAAGATCTTCTCGCGCAAGGGTCAGGAAAAGGATGAACGCGCCAAACTCATCGAAGGCGAGCAGGTCGAGCGCCTCGAAAAGAACTTGGCGGACGAGATCCGAATTCTTACCGACGAGCGCCTCAAGCGTTTGGAAGCTCTGCTGGGCGGCAAGGAAGTACAGGCCGACCTGCACGACGAGCGCACCAACAAACGCCTGTTGACCAAGAGCACCATGCTGAACCGCGAAGAGATCGAACGCATCTCCACGCGCAACCTGAAGAGGATCAAGCTCAACGATAAAGATCCTCGCGTGAACGAACAGATCGATGAGATCGAAGAAATGACCTCGCGTCAGATTGACGTTCTCCGCAAGATCGTTCGCGAAAAGGTTGAGAAGCTGCAGAAGGGTGATGAACTGCCGCCAGGCGTTATTAAGCTAGTGAAGGTTTACATCGCCATGAAGCGCAAGCTCAGCGTCGGCGACAAGATGGCCGGACGTCACGGTAACAAGGGTGTTATCGCCCGCGTGCTGCCGGAAGAAGACATGCCTTACCTGGAAGACGGTACACCGGTTGAGATCGTTCTCAATCCGCTGGGCGTGCCTTCCCGTATGAACGTCGGACAGATCCTCGAAACGCACCTTGGCTGGGCTGGTAAACAGCTTGGACAAAAGGTCACCGAGATTCTTGCCGAGAACAGCAAGGCTGATGCGGTTCGCCGCGAGCTGAAGATCATCTTCAAGGACACGCCATTCATCGACGAAGTCGTCGGTACCGATGACGAGACCCTGATGAAGGTGGCGGAAAGCTTCAAGGGCGGCACGTTCTTCGCTTCGCCGGTATTCGACGGATCGAAGGAGCACGAGATCAAGAGCCTGCTCGAACAGGCAGGTCTGCCCACTAGCGGCAAGACTTATCTGTACGACGGCATGACCGGAGACAAGTTCGAACAGCCGGTCACCGTGGGCTACATCTACATGCTCAAACTGTCGCACTTGGTGGACGACAAGATCCACGCTCGCTCCATCGGACCGTATTCGCTCATCACCCAGCAGCCGCTGGGCGGCAAAGCGCAATTCGGCGGACAGCGTTTTGGAGAAATGGAAGTGTGGGCACTGGAAGCTTACGGCGCCGCTTACATCCTCCAAGAATTGCTGACGGCGAAGTCGGACGACGTGTATGGCCGTACCAAGATTTACGAAGCGATCGTGAAGGGCGAAGCGGCCATCGAGCCGGGCGTCCCTGAATCGTTCAACGTGCTTATCCGAGAATTGCAGTCGCTGTGTCTCGACGTGGAATTGATCAAGGTCAAGGAACGCGTCCCGCAAGAGCCGATCACGGTAGCAGCGGACTAACGACCGTTAGGGTGGAGCGCGCCGAAAGGGCGCTCCGCCCGCAAGTCGCTCAAAAGTTTTTGTCGAATCGAAGACTCGGTCACAAGCTCCCAAGCGAACGAGTCGTGGATTCAAATGGCCGAAAGGCCAGGGATTGGGAGCCGTTAGGTGGTCGCGATAGAGCCACAGCACCCTGAATGGAACTATCCCCGTTCAGGGGAGGAGGCAGTTTGTACCGTTCGAGCCCATTTGATCTCGGAAACAACATTGCGGACTTTGACGCCATTCGCATCAGCGTCGCGTCTCCTGAGAAGATCCGTAGCTGGTCGCATGGCGAAGTAACCAAGCCGGAAACGATCAACTACCGTACCTTCAAGCCGGAGCGCGACGGTCTGTTCTGCGCGCGCATCTTTGGACCGGTCACCGACTGGGAGTGTCTCTGCGGCAAGTACAAGCGCATGAAGCACCGCGGCGTGATCTGCGATAAGTGCGGAGTGGAAGTGACGCTGTCGAAAGTGCGCCGTGAACGCCTCGGCCACATCGAACTGGCGTCGCCCTGTTCGCACGTCTGGTTCTTCAAGGGTCTGCCCAGCCGCATCGGCCACATCCTCGATATTTCTCTCCGCGACCTCGAGTCCGTCCTCTACTTTGAGGCCTACGTCGTCGTGGAACCGGGCGAAGCTCCGGTAAAAGAAAAAGAGATCATCAAGGACGAAACCAAGTTCCGTGAACTCGATTCGCAATTCCGTCCCACTGGCTTCAAGGCCATGATGGGCGCGGAAGCGATCAAGGAACTTCTGAAGCGCGTAGACGTGGAACCGCAGTCCATCGAATTGCGCGAGAAGATGCGCAATGAGACTTCGCTGCAGAAGCGTCTTAAATTTGCAAAGCGTTTGAAAGTCGTCGACGCATTCCGCAAGAGCGGCAACAAGCCTCAGTGGATGATTCTGGACGTCATTCCGGTCATTCCTCCGGAGCTTCGCCCGCTCGTTCCTCTGGACGGCGGACGTTTCGCTACGTCAGATTTGAATGACCTGTATCGTCGCGTCATTAACCGCAACAACCGTTTGAAGAAGCTGATGGACTTGCACGCTCCTGAAGTCATCGTGCGCAATGAAAAGCGCATGTTACAGGAGGCCGTCGACGCCCTGTTCGATAACGGCCGTCGCGGACGCGTGTTGCGTGGCGCAAACAATCGCCCGCTCAAGTCGCTTTCGGACACGCTCAAAGGCAAGCAGGGACGCTTCCGTCAGAACCTGCTTGGCAAGCGCGTCGATTACTCTGGCCGTTCGGTCATCGTCGTCGGTCCGGAACTCAAGCTGCACCAGTGCGGTCTGCCGAAGAAGATGGCCTTGGAACTGTTCAAGCCCTTCATCTATCACCGCCTGGAACAGACGGGACATTGCACCACCATCAAGCAAGCCAAAGAAATGGTGGAACAGCAGGAGCCGGTGGTTTGGGACATTCTTGAAGAAGTCATCAAGGACCACCCGGTATTGCTGAACCGCGCGCCAACGCTTCATCGTCTCGGCATTCAGGCGTTCGAACCGGTGCTGGTGGAAGGTAAGGCCATCAAGATTCATCCGCTCGTTTGCACGGCGTTCAACGCCGACTTCGACGGCGATCAGATGGCAGTTCACATTCCGCTTTCGCCGGAAGCGCAGATCGAAGCCAGCGTTCTCATGCTTGCTTCACACAACATTCTGTCGCCCGCATCAGGACAGCCCATCACGGTTCCTACGCAGGACATGGTTCTCGGTATCTACTACCTCACCAAGTCCGGCGTGAACGCGAAGGGTGAAGGCCGCGCATTCTCCAACATCGAGGAAGTGCTGCTTGCCCGAGAAGCCGGAGAAGTGCAGACGTTGACCCCCATTCGCCTCCGCTACACCGGCGAAGTCATCGACCTCACCACCGCCTACGACGATCAGGACGTGCTCCACACTGAACCGGTTCCGTTCAATCGCCAGTTCATCAGCACCACCGTGGGCCGCGCCATTCTCAACGACCGCCTCTCGGCTGCAGAGCCGCTGATGCCGTACGTCAATGGCTTAATGAAGAAAAAAGGCATGGGCCAGCTCGTCAACTACTGCTACCTGCGCTTCGGCTTGGAAGTCACCGTTCGCATGCTCGATGAGATCAAGTCGCTTGGGTTCCTTTCCGCTACCCGCGCCGGCATCTCCATCGGCATCGACGATATGGTCATTCCAGACACTAAGGCCGCGCTGGTGAAAGACGCCGAAAAGGCCGTCATTCAAGTACAGCAGCAGTATCTCGACGGCGCCATCACCAACGGTGAACGCTACAACAAGGTTATCGAAATCTGGTCTTCGATCACGGAACGCGTGGCCGATGAAATGTTCTCGAACATGCAGCAGCAGGACAAGGCCGGCGCGATCAATCCGATTTACGTCATGGCCGACTCCGGCGCTCGCGGTTCGAAACAGCAGATTCGTCAGCTCTCCGGTATGCGTGGATTGATGGCCAAGCCTTCCGGCGAAATCATCGAAACGCCCATTACGGCGAACTTCCGTGAAGGCCTCACCGTATTGCAGTACTTCATCTCGACGCACGGCGCTCGTAAGGGCTTGGCCGATACGGCTCTCAAGACCGCCGATTCGGGCTACCTCACGCGTCGTCTGGTAGACGTTGCGCAAGACGTCATCATCAGCGAGTACGACTGCGGTACCGTGGACGGCATTTACGTTGGCTCCATCGTGGAATCCGGCGACATCATCGAACCGTTGCGCGACCGCATCGTCGGCCGTGTCTCGCTCGAGAAGATCAAGGACTACGAAGGCAACGTCATCGTGGACGTCAACCAGGAGATATCGGAAGACCTGGCTGGTTCCATTCAGGCTGTTGGTATCGAGCGCGTCAAGATTCGCTCGGTGTTGACCTGCGAATCCAAGCGCGGCGTTTGCGTCATGTGTTACGGACGCAACCTAGCTTCGGGACGCTTGGTCGAGTTGGGCGAAGCGGTCGGTGTCATTGCTGCCCAGTCCATCGGCGAACCGGGCACGCAGCTCACCATGCGTACCTTCCATATCGGTGGCACCGCATCGCGAGTCAGCGAGCAATCGCGCCTGGAAGCCAAGAACAACGGTGTCGTTCGCTTCTTCAACATGCAGACCGTCCGCTCCAAGGCTGGCGATCTGGTGGTGATGAATCGCAACGGATCCATCGTCGTGCAGGATGAAAAGGGCCGCGAAAAGGAACGCTACGTAGTCGTTTACGGCGCTCGCATTAAGGTAGAAGAGGGAACGGCTGTCACGCTGGGTCAGGTCATGGCCGAGTGGGATCCCTACACCTTCTCCATCCTTACTGAAATCGGCGGCACCATCGCCTTCAAGGACCTGGTAGAAGGACTCACGCTCCACGAAGAAGTGGACGAAGTCACCGGCCTGTCGCGTCACGTCGTGGTCGATTCTCCCGACGAGAAGCGTCAGCCTGCTGTCGTCATCAAGGGCGGCAAGACCAACAAACGTTACCTCATGCCTTCGCGTGCTCACCTCATGGTGATGGACGGAGACGAAGTGCATCCGGGCGACGTGTTGGCCAAGATCCCGCGCGCATCCACGAAGACCAAGGACATAACCGGCGGTCTGCCGCGTGTTGTTGAGCTCTTCGAAGCCCGCAAGCCGCGTGAGACGGCCGTCATCAGCGAAATCGATGGCAGCGTCAAGTTCGGTGAAGTGGCCAAGGGTCAGCGCAAGATCTACGTCGTCGCCGACAACGGAACGGAAAAGGAATACTCCGTGCCTCGCGGCGTTCACATCAACGTACAGGAAGGCGAACGCGTGCATGCTGGCGAACCTCTTATGGATGGTCCGCTCAACCCGCACGACATTCTTGCCGTACTGGGCGAAAAAGAACTGCAGGGATACCTGGTCAACGAGATTCAGGAAGTCTATCGTCTGCAGGGTGTGAACATCAGCGACAAGCACATCGAAGTCATCGTTCGTCAGATGATGCGTTGGGTGAAGATCGAGGATGTGGGAGATTCCACCTTCCTGCTGGAACAGCAGATGGACCGCTTCCGCTTCCGCAACGAGAACGAACGTGTGATTGCCGCAGGCGGCAAGCCGGCAACAGGCCGTCCGCTGCTCCTCGGTATCACCAAGGCCTCGCTCTCGACCGATTCCTTCATCTCGGCGGCATCGTTCCAGGAGACCACGCGCGTACTCACCGAAGCTGCCATCAACGGCATGGTGGACGGCCTGCGCGGTCTGAAAGAGAACGTCATCGTCGGACGCCTCATCCCCGCCGGTACCGGGATGGAGTACTACCGCAACGTGCGACTGGCTCCCGAGCTGGAAGAGCAGGCTCAGAAAGTGCAAGAGGAGATCTCCAAGGAATACGAGGAGGCCGAACGCGCACTGGAACTGCTCCGCCACGAAGGCGAAAACGAACCCGAAGAACTGGCCGCCGAGTAATCACCCGGCAACCACTCTTCAGCAAAAACAAATCGCGGACCGAAAGGTCCGCGATTTTCTTGTACGCAAAAGAGTAGCTGGTCATCCTAAACGGAAGAAGTTTGTCATGGAGAGCGGAGGCGACGCTTCTGGCCGCAGTCGAGTCCACCTTCGTTTATCTCCCTTCATCTCCTTGCCTGATTCCCTAGGCGACGCGGGGGCCGGTAACGCTTCATTGCGCCCTTAGCGTCATCGCCGGATCAACCCGTGCCGCGCGCCAAGCAGGCACCCAGCACGCGACTCCACTCACCCCGAGCAGCAATGCGATCACACTTAGGTAGGTCCCCGGGTCAAGTCGCGAGACGCCGAACAGCATTGCCGCGATCGCCTGACTAGTCGCGACTGCTCCGGCCAGCCCGGTCAGGACACCGAGCGTGGCAAGCCCCATCGCTTGCTGAAAAATCAGCGTGAGGATGTTTCCCCTCGTCGCTCCCAGCGCCACCCGGACGCCGATTTCTTGCGTACGTTCGGCGACGCTGCCGGAAAGTACGCTGTAGATGCCGGCCGCAGCCAGCACCAATGCCGCGATGGCGAATGCCTCGAACAGTAGCAGGGCGAAGCGCCGCTCAGAAGACGAAGCGGCAAGCAATCCTTCCATCGTAGCGACCCGTGCAACCGGCTGATCCTTAT
>JBBRZF010000078.1:0-14595 GCA_038236965.1 Terriglobales bacterium
AACCGCTCGGGGCAAGCTCCTTCAACCATTTTTCAGCCACAGCATGGGAGAGCGAGACGGGCGAGAGCCGGATGCTGGAACTTCCGGCAGTTGCCATGAATCGGTCGAGCGAATCGCGACGTTGGCGCAGAGGTTCGTCTACCAATGAACGGCCTTCGGCATCCACCAGCATGTCGAAGACGATCAGCATCGCGGGAGTCTCGGCGGAGAGTGATCGAATGCGGCTTTCTGCCGGATGTATGCGCATCAGCAAGTCATCGAACGAGAAATGTCCACCACGCCCGATCACAATCTCTCCATCGAGCACGACGCGACGGGCGTCGAGCGTGGCGATGGCGTCCACCACTTCGGGGAAATATCGACCGAGCGGCTGTCCGGCTTTCGATTGCAGCACCACGGTCTCGCCATCCTTGAATGCGAGACAGCGGAAACCATCCCACTTCGGCTCATATTGCCATTGATCGCCGTCGGCGATTGCGTCCACGGACTTGGCTTCCATGGGCGGAAACGGCGGCTGTATCGGTAATCGAAGTTTGGGAAACGAAGCCTCGAGTTTTTCCGCCGGTACAGCTCCGGCGGAAACGGCGGATTCTTCCCCGTCCTGTTTGCGTGCACGTTTAGTCGCCATGGAATTTGAGATGCGCTGGGCGCCGAAGATGCAGAGTCACAGCACGTTCCGCCACAACCCCACTCTCCGCAGGGCCATCCAACCCATAAGTCACATAACTCACAGGAGAAGGACTCAATGGCAGAAAACAATCGTGAGAGCATTGATCGCGACGCGGTAATCGACGTCGTCGAAAAATTAATAGAAACCTGCCGCGACGGGCAGAACGGATTCAAGGACTCTTCCGAACATGTCAAAGATCCAGAGCTGAAAAGAGTCTTCAATCAACTGAGTTTGGATCGCGGACAGTTTGCGGGCGAACTCGAAAATGAACTGATCCACTTGGGCAAGCATGATCCTAAACGCGAAGGCAGCGCGACCGCTAGCCTGCATCGCGGATGGATCAACTTGAAAGCGTCGCTTGGCGGCGGAGACGAATCCATCCTCACCTCGGCCGAGGCCGGCGAGGACAACGCCAAGAAGCATTATGAGGAAGCGTTACAGAAGAATCTTCCGGCGGACCTTCGCTCGGTCATCGAGCGTCAGGCGGTCAGTGTTCGCGCAGCCCACGACAAAGTCAGGGACCTGCGAGACCGGCGTAAAGCAGCATAAGAGCGGCTGTCGTGGCCCATGGCCCAAACAACGGAAGCATAAACAAAACAGCCACGGATTCTACGGATGTACGTGCATTGCTCAGACAATCCGCAATTCCGAAGGATCCGTGGCCTTTCTATTTCAAACAGATCACTGCTCTGCCATGGCGCTGGTCTGCTGGGCGGAAACGACGCGTGCTACGGCGATCATGCCAATGGCTTGCGCGGTTCGGTCGCTGAGTTTCTGAGCGCGCTTCAGCGCGTCCACGGCATCCACCTGCGCAGCGGCTTCGCTCACCTCTTGCACGATGCCTGGCGCGTCCTTTACCGAGTTGCGGTCGTCCCATACTTTATCCAGCGCACTGAATGCGATATCGAAGTACCGAGCCGACATTTTCGGGTTGCCGTCGGTTCCAGTGGCAAAACCGCTTGCGGCCGCCTCCCTTGCGCGCATGGAAGGGGCCATCTCATTTAACTCGGCGGTTCGGTCCACCTTGCTGTTGCCCATGGCCTGGAGGACAGAGACATTTTCTTCCTCAGGATGTTCGATCTCACCTGGCTGTCCGGCGGTCTGGGCAATCTGCGAAGCCATGACGTCGCTGGCCAGCGCGTCTTTGTACCCTTTCTCTCCGAGGGTCTCCTTCATGGCTCCGGTGGTCACGTTGACTGCAAGATTGCGGTCGCCGCTCTGGTTCAGTTTCGCAAGCCAGGTGAGCAGTTTGACGCCAGTCGTCCTGGCAACATCCTTATCGATGACGGGAGCCATGCGCGCATACATGGCTGGATAGTTCGCTGCCTCTTTGCTGGCGGAAGTCGCGTCGGCAGGAAGCGAAGAGAACATCCGGGCAAAGTTCTCCTGCGACCACTGCGTGGACGCTCCAAGATGCTCGATCAAGGAAAGCAGAGCTCGCGGAGCGACTTGCCGCTCTTCCATGCCTGCCTCGACCTTGCGCTTGGCGGGTTCTACAGACTGCTTCGGACAAAGTGAGATGGCGCCTATGAGCGATTGTTCGGCGGCAGAGATTCGGGAGGTGGGAATGTTTTCCACGAATGCGCCTATCTGCGCGCAATCGACCTGACCGCTTTCCATCATGGAAGCGACAGGCGTCTCCCCTGCCTGGATCAACTCCTGCTCGATGCGCAGTCCTTCGCGGGTATAGGTCTTGGCAAAGGCAAGGTTGATGGGCGCCATCACACTGGCAGCCGAAGAGAGCACACGAAGCCGGTCCTGCGGATCAGATTGCAGCAGGGCGACGGCGGACTTCACAACGTCCACCACAAACTGCTTGCGTGGGTCGAGTTTTTGCCCGGGCTTCTTCTTTGCCGCAGACGCCGTAGAGGTCTTCTTTGGTGGAGCTTTAGGCTTCGCCGCGGGCGCCGACTGTGCGAAACCGGCCAAAGCAAAACCCACTACCAAGGTTGCGACCAGTATCCGATTCTTCATAAAACAATCCCTTGATTATTAGAGCTGCTGATTAGTTGGACGCACAAAACGAAGGCGGAGGCATCTGCCTCCGCCTGATTTGCTGAATGAAAAGCGCTTACCAATAGCGCAGGGATATCTTGTCAACCCAGGTGGAGTAGTCCGTCTGGTACTTGTTGCCATCCATTTGGAAGGCAACGTTGAGTTCGTTGGTGCTGCTCGATTTCGGGTCAACGACCGTGTTCAGATAGTGCTTATTGCCATCGTAGGTGACGGAAACGAATTTTACTTTATTGTCGGTAGTGCGCTGGAATTCCCATGTAAGGTGATGCCACGTATAAGCCGAGGGGACGCCGCAAGGAACGCCCGTGCTGAACCAGGATTTGGATGCCGACCAGATGCGCCATGTTTTGGTGCTCTTCATGGAGCACTCGGTGCCGAAGATGTACTTGTGCCCGCCGACGGATTGGTTCACGTCGAACTCGAGCGCCTGGGCTGAGGTGGGAGTCTTAAGGTAGAAGTAAATGTCGTAAACGAAGTGGTGCGCCGCGCTCTGTGCGCCAAGTTGCTTCCACCAAAGAGCATTGCTATAGGAATTGGTGCCGCCGAGATTGAATTTGGTGGCGGAACCATCCATGGAAGGCGAGCTGACGCCGCGCGTCATTGAGAAAGATGCGGAAGAGCCGGCACCATTGGTTCCGGCGCAGACGGTGCATTGGTCCCATCCGGACATCTGATCGATTTTGGAGATAGTGGTCTGGGCTGCGGCGGAGGAAGCTAGAGTTAAGAATGCTACAAGGACAAAGGCAACTCGATGCGTTGTTTCTTTCCAGCGATACTTCATAAGAATTTACTCCAGAAAAGAGGTGTTTTGTCACGTTGCATATTCCGGTAACGTGAGCCGCGTTGCATCCAGTCCGCGACACCAGCCACATTACAGACGCATCTACTCAGGCTCAACTGCAATTGCCTGTGCATCAATGATTTCCGAGTCTAGGTACTAGGGGAGGGTTACGGCCCGACCTTAACACGGTCGCTAGGGCCAAGTAGCTGCTCATACGTGGCGCGCGTAACCCCGCGCCAGTAGGGGCTCTTAGGGAGTCACTACATACCTAGCAATGTAAGTTAGAGATGGTGCAAGACGAAGACGGACTGAAGCCTTAGTACCGATGGATTTACCTGTTTGCGGCGCACTGCATATTCATGAAGCTGCATATTCACAACTTGAAAACGACAGTCAAATTCAAAACGATATATCGAAGCGAACTTCGCTGCCTAAACCTGGAACCGCTATTGCCCGTTAGCGCGCACGAACTGCCGTAGCTCTGCGACGATTTCGGCGGCCGCTGCGCGTGCCGTGTCGTGCTGGTCGGGAGGAAACGAGATGGCTCCGACGCGCGCATGTCCACCGCCTCCGTAACGCTCGCACACCTTCGCAAGGTTCACCATCTTGTCCACGTTGGTCCACGGATTCGACCCGACGGAGACTTTTGTCCGGAAACTGCTCTTGCTTAAGCCGACACTGTAGATGGAGTTCGGCTGCAGAAAATAAGGGATGAACTTGTTGTAGCCCTCGAGGTCGTAGGCGGTCACGTCGAAGAACAGCGTGCGGTCGACGCACTCGGTGTGCTTGCGCATGATGTCGACGGAGTTTCGATGGCGTTCGAGCAGGGGCTCGACGAGCGGGGCGACGAGCGGGTCGGCGATGATCTGGGCCAGCGGACGGCTGGCGAGCAAGGGAATGAGTCGCGGGATGAACTCGGGATCCTGATTGGACTCGATGACCATGGTGAGCCGCATTGCAGGTTCGGCCATGCCGACTGCCTGCTCCGCGCTCTCATAGGCCGCGCCATCCACCACGTCTGCCCAATGGACGAGTTCGCGAACGGGTTCGGCGTTGAATCCGAAGCGCGTCTCGGCCACGGTCGCGATGAGTTTTGTGCAGGAGCGGAAGCTCGCGTCGTAAAACATGCGCTCGCTTCCCTGCTTCTCGAAATGTTCGGCGTCGCCCGGCGTTAGAAACGCGCTCTGATGATGGTCGAACCACCAGGTGATCTTGGGGGAAGAGGAGTACTTGAAATCCACGATCGCGTTCTCATGGCCGTCGAAGTCGCTCTCGGTGAAGAGAGCTCCGGCACGATGCAGCAGTCCGGAGAACTGGAACTCCGCCTCAGGACGCACACGTTCATGGTAGAAACGCGAAAACAACGCGGCGGAACAGGCGCCATCAAAACACTTATCGTGATAAAAGACCCGGACTTTCAAATGTTTACCTTCCATGTGGCGGGTTCGGTCCAGTGCTAGACAGAACAAGAACTCCGTGCAGACAAAAGCTAATAGGAATATCGGGCGCGGGAGAGATTGTCAAGAAATGATGTGTGCCCTATTGAGCCACCACGCCGAGAACCACCTTGGGATGGAACAATGTCCCCGCCACGCGCGACGCAATCGCCAGCAACTCCGTCTGCGAGGAGAATACCTTGACCAGCTTCGAGCGCGAAAGTTCGGGCAGGTTTACGGCGCGGCCATTGCGAATCCACGCGGCCTGTTCTTCGTTGGCGGTGACGGAAGGCATCTCTGGCAATACGCGCCGGAGATGGAAAAGGAGCGCTTCCCTGTCCGCTGAGGATTCTATCTCGGCAAGGGTATGCGCCTCGTCGAGCGCAAATTCGGCTACGCGCGTTCGCCGCAGCGAGGACAGATGCGCGCCCGAGCCAAGCGCCTGGCCCAACTCATGGGCGATAGTACGTAGGTAGGTTCCGGAACTCACAACCGAGCGGAACAGAAAACGGCCTTCGCTGAAGTCGTGTACTTCGGGCACCACAAGTTCGAACTCATGTATGTGCACCAGTACCGCGTTGAGCTCCACTTCCTGCTTGTTGCGAGCAAGTTTGTAGGCTGGAACCCCGTTAATTTTCTTCGCGGAGAACGGCGGCGGCATCTGTTCGCAGGGACCGACAAAACGGGCGGAGGCGGCGCGCAGTTCCTCCAGCGAGATCTCCTGGTGAGGGCGATGCGGAGTCTCAGGCGTTGCGGCTTCGCCGTCCGCGTCATAGGTGTCCGTGGCGAAGCCAAGACGGATCTCGCCATCGTAGCTTTTGACGGAGTCGCCATAAAATTGAGCGATACGGGTCATGCGGCCGATCACGAGCGGGAGAACGCCTGTGGCCATCGGATCGAGTGTACCGAGATGGCCGATAGCGCGTTCGCCCAGGACGCGGCGCATGCGCGCAACCACATCGTGCGAGGTAAAGCCGGCCGGTTTATCTACTACCAGGATTCCATTCAGGGACATGCAATCACTATCGTACGTTAGTGTGCACTGCGTTCCGACACGAAGGACGGAAAATTTCGTATGATGAACGTGAGTAGTTCCGAAACTGTCCGCATCTTGTAAGCCTGATGATTCCTCTTCGAGACGACGCGCCGCGATTCAATACGCCGTTCATGACCTATTTTCTGGTCGCGTTCAACGTCGTCATCTTCCTCTATCAGTGGATCGCGCAGCATACCGCCGGCCCGGCGCAGTTGCAGATGTTCGTGAATGAGTTCGGACTGATTCCGGCACGCATTCCCATCGCGCTCGGCGGAGGCCAGGTGCCTCCACAACTCTGGTCGCAGATCGGCCTCTACGTGACGCCGGAGGGGGCATTCCTGCCGCTGCTTACGTCCATGTTCCTGCACGGGTCGTGGCTGCACCTGATCGCGAATATGTGGGCGCTCTGGATCTTCGGCGACAACATCGAAGACCACCTGGGACGCTTCACCTACCTGGTGTTTTATCTCGCAAGCGGCATCGCGGCGGGAACGCTGCACACCCTGGTAAGCCTCAACTCCACGGTGCCGACCGTTGGAGCAAGCGGGGCGATCGCAGGAGTGATGGGCGCGTATTTCGTGCTCTATCCTCGCGCGCGCGTACTCACCTTCTTCTTCGTTTTCTTCCTTTGGCTTCCGGCGTGGGTGGTCTTGGGCTATTGGTTCATCGTGCAATTCCTGAGTGGAGCCGCGACCTCGCTGGCGGCCACTACCAGCAGCAGCACGGGCGGCATCGCATTCTGGGCACACGTAGGAGGATTTCTGGCCGGAGTCCTGCTGATCAAGATTTTCCCTTCAAAACCGCGACGCTATCACTACGGCTCCTAATTTCGAATTTTGCAATTCGCAATTCTTTAGAGCGCTCCGGCGGTGGGCGCGATGATTAGTTCGTGGACGGAAGTGTTGGCGGGGAGAGTGAGGGCGGCTATCAGAAGCTGCGCGATGGAGTCGGCAGTCATCATCTTTTTACGCGGGGCTGTGGGCCAGAACTGCTTCCAGATATCAGTATCGGCGGCCCCGGCGATGAGGGCGAGTACGCGGATTCCGCGAGGCTGCAGTTCGAGTCGGAGCGTGTTAGTGTAACCGAGAGCGCCGTACTTCGATGCGTTATAGCCGCCCATCGATGGGAACGCTGATTTCACGGTGATCGACAAATTGTTGACGATGGTCGCGCCAGGAGACATGAGCGGGAGCGCGGCGCGAGTGACGAAGAATGTTCCCGTCAGATTGGTGTCGAGGTTGTCGCGCCAATCTTTAGTGGAGAGTTCCGCCAAAGGCTTGCTGGCATGGGCGATGCCGGCGTTGTTGATGAGAATGTCTATGTGTCCGAATTGTTCGCGAACAGTTTTGAATAACGCTGTCACAGAGCGCTCATCGCGAACATCGCAATGGTGAGTTAGGACTTCAACTCCGAACGTGGCAAGTTCTTTGGCAACGCTGGAGAGCCTGCGCTCGTTGCGTCCGGTAATGATAACGGCGCAACCTTGCGCGGCAAGAGCCTTGGCAAAGGCCAATCCGAGGCCGCGGTTGCCGCCGGTGATGAGAGCGGTCTGCGAGGCGAGCGGAGTTGTAGAAGAGGGCGAGGTCGGTCGCGATTTAGCTTTCTTCTTCATCTTTGTCAGCGGTCGTGCCTAGTATCCGTTTGGCGCGCGATTGTGAATCAGTGCGAGGAATTCTTCGCGAGTCTTCTGTTCGCGGAATCCGCCGAGCATGCAGGATGTGACTGCGGCTGAGTGTTGCTTCTCCACGCCGCGCATCATCATGCAGAGGTGGCGCGCTTCCACGACGACGCCAACGCCGCGCGGTTCCACGACTTTCTGGATAATCTCCGCGATCTGCGTGGTGAGCCGTTCCTGTACCTGGAGGCGTCGCGAGAAGACTTCCACCAGTCGCGGAATCTTGCTGAGTCCGATGACGCGTCCTTTGGGAATGTACGCGACGTGAACTTTGCCGAAGAATGGCAGCATGTGGTGTTCGCACATACTGAACATCTCGATGTCTTTCACGATGACCATCTCGTCATAATCGACGGTGAAGAGAGCGCCGTTGAGCACCTCTTCGGGGTCTTGCTGGTATCCGCGAGTCAGGTCCTTCATGGCGCGCTGCACGCGTTCGGGCGTGTTCGCAAGGCCTTCGCGATCAGGATCTTCGCCGAGACGCACCAGCATTTCTCGCACGAGGTCTGCGTAACTTGCGCTGGTGATTGTGGGAGTAGTGGGTTCCAGTTCTTTCATCGATTCACTCTCTGGGTCGAAAAGCCTTATAGGCAAGGTTCTGCGTCGCCTGCGTATTCGAAACTATTGGATGCTGTCTCTTCGACCCTTACCTTTTCCAGATGAGCAGCATGGAACGTTCGCTGCAAAATGTTGTAGATCTCCACGCACAGGTTCTCCGTCGTGGGCACGTAGCCGTCGAACCCAGCCAGCGTGTTCAGGTTCTGGTGATCGAAGCGCGCAATGATCTCGCGCTGCACACATTGGTCGATATCGACCAGGTCGCAGATCATTCCCGTCTTCACGTCTACCTGCCCGCTGACAGTGACTTCCACGAAATAATTATGTCCGTGCCCATGCGGATTATTGCATTTGCCGTAGGTCGCCTGGTTTTCCGCGTCGCTCATGCCTGAGCAGTGCAGGCGGTGCGAGGCCGGAAACATATATCTCCGGGTGAGGTATGCCTTCATCTATTGCTCACCGTAGAAGTCCGCAAACAGATCGTGCTGCTCGTAGACGCGTACGCGATGAAGCTTCGCTGCTTTCAGTTTTGGCTCAATGCGCTGCCATACAGTGATGGCGATGTTCTCCGTCGTGGGAATCAGCGTTGCAAATTCCGCGACCTCTTTGTTCAGATGGCGATGGTCCATCACGTCCATGATCTCGCGTGTCAGGACTTCCTTCAGGTCTTTCAGGTCCATGACGAAGCCGGTACGCGCGTCGATGTCGCCCTTCACCGTGACTTCCAGCGTGTAGTTATGTCCGTGGCCATTCGGGTTATTGCACTTGCCGAAGATGCGGCGGTTCTCTTCTGGCGTGAGTTCCGGATTGTGGTAATGGTGCGAGGCGGAGAACTCGACCTTACGCGTCAGATAAACCATATCCCTCTCAGTTTCGGCGCGCAGAAGCGGCCTTGCTGTCTTTATCAATAGAGTCGTGAGACTGCGATTTGGTTACAACTTCCGCGGAGAGCGTGCCCGGGTACATACGTCCCTTCCAGATTACACTTCCCTCTCGATGCGCCTCCACAGAAGAGATCAAGAGATAAGCGAAGATTGGTCCACCGAAAAACGCCAGCGCCGACGATAGAGGGTCGAAATGAGCGCAACGTATGCGACGGACGAATCGCGCGATGGAAATGGCAGCGATAGCCGCTCCGGCGATGGCGACCCACTGCACTCCGTAGAGAAACCCCATCCATGCGAACAGAAGCCCCAGCGTCATGGCCGCAAATTCCAGCAGGCGGTAGAGCGCGAGTCGTTCGGGATTGGTAAACAGGAGCGCAAGATTCTTTGTCCAGCCTTCGCGCAACTGCTCCCACCCGCGATACATGCGCGCCCGCACCTGGTCTCCGCCAAAGCGGAAATAGAGTTTGCGCCCACTTCGCTTGACGAGTCTCGCCAGCGCGACGTCTTCCAAAAGCTCGCCTGCCACGGCGGCGTGTCCACCGACGGCGTCATATGCTTCGCGAGTGATGAGCAGATATTGTCCGTTGGCAGCAGCCGCGGAGGATGCGGGATCGCTTACGTCCGAGGGCTTGAAAGTCACGGCCAGTTCCGCAAAGACGACGGGCATCAGGGCGCGCTCGACAAATCCCCGAACTTCCTGCTCTGGAGAGTATGAGAGCAGATCGACCTTGCGTCCGCGCGCTTCCTCGACGGCGCGAGCCAGAGAGCCGGGCAGGTGCTCGGTGTCGGCGTCGGTAAAGAGCAGCCATTCGCCACGAGCCATCTTGGCGGCCGTCCACACGGCATTGGCCTTGCCGGTCCATCCATCGGGCGCGGCGGGAGCTTCCATGGCGAGGGCGAAGACGAGATCGGGCTTGGCAGGAATGGCGGGACAGTCCTTCACCCGCGAGAATCTCCCTGCGATCTGGGCGGTGTAGTCGGTCGAGCCGTCGTTCACGATAATCAGTTCGAAAGAGACGCCCTGCTGCGAAACCAGCGAGCGCAGACAGCGATCAAGGGAGGCTTCCTCGTTACGTGCCGGCACGATGACGCTGACTACCGGGCGCGATTCCAGCCTATCGGTTGTGATTTCAGAAGTCATGAGTAGCTTGTTCTTAGTATTATAGCGGTGTGAACCGTCCTTATCTTCGCTTAACTGTCTTCGTCGTCCTCGTCCTAGCGGCGCTTGCCCTCTCGGCATGCAAAGCCAATGCGCCTGCGCAAATCGGCACCGCCGCTCCCGACTTCACCGTTTCCTCTCCCGATCGTACGGTCACGCTTAGCCAATTCCGCGGCAAGCCCGTCATGCTGAACTTCTGGGCAACGTGGTGCCCGCCTTGCGTACAGGAGATGCCAGAGATCGTAGAGCTGCAGAAGAAGCTTGGGGACAAGGTCGTCATCCTCGCTGTCTCTACCGATGTGGATGAGGACGCCTACAAGAAATTTACTGCCACACGAACCCAGGGCCTGCTCACCGTGCGCGACGGCGACAACAAATCGAATTCGCTCTACGGGACCTATCAGTTCCCTGAGACGTTTGTCATCGACCGCGAAGGCGTGATTCGCCGCAAGTTCATTGGCGTACAGAATTGGACTTCGCCGGAGATGGTCGACTACTTCAGCAAGTTGTAAGACAGTTGTCAGTTGCCAGTAGAGTCAAAAGGCCAGCGTGGGATGCTGGCCTTTTCATTTTGCGCTGAGTGTTTATAGCGTGGCGCGGCGGAGACGCAGCGCGTTGGTAATAACGGAGACGGAACTGAAGCTCATGGCCGCAGCGGCGACGATGGGGCTCAGCAGCATCCCAAAGAACGGGTAGAGGACTCCGGCGGCGAACGGCACTCCGAGCGCGTTGTAAATGAAGGCGAAGAAAAGATTCTGGCGAATGTTGCGCATGGTGGCTTCGCTTAGGCGTCGGGCGCGCACGATTCCGCGTAGGTCTCCTTTGAGCAACGTGATTCCCGCAGACTGTATGGCGACGTCCGTGCCGGTCCCCATGGCGATTCCGACTTGCGCCTGTGCCAGCGCGGGCGCATCGTTCACGCCGTCGCCGGCCATGGCGACGATCCTTCCCTGCTGCTGAAGTTTCTTCACCACGTCGGCTTTGTTCTGCGGAAGGACTTCGGCTTCAAACTTCGCGATGCCCAATTTGTGAGCGACCGCCTCGGCAGTTGCGCGGCTGTCTCCCGTAAGCATCACGACCTCTATGCCTTCCTCGGCAAGAGCGCGGAGGGCTTCGGGCGTGGACTGCTTGATGGGATCGGCAATGGAGAGAATTCCCGCAGCGTGTCCATCGATGGCAACGAATATCACCGTCGCTCCAAGGTGGCGAAACTCGTCGGTGCGAGAGGTCAGGGTTGAGAGATCGACGATCATCTCGCTGAACATGCGCTCGTTGCCAACAGCAATCTTCTTGCCCTCGACAAAGCCTGTAATGCCCAAGCCTGTCAGCGAGCGGAAATCGGTTACCCCCGCAAGTTTCAGGTTGCGCGAGTTGGCGGCGCGGGCGATTGCCTCTGCCAGGGGATGTTCGCTGCCTCGCTCCAACGATGCCACCAGACGCAGCACATCACTCTCGCCGAATCCTGCGGCAACGACAACGGCTTCAACAGCAGGCTTGCCTTCGGTGAGCGTACCGGTCTTGTCGATGACGAGAGTGTTTACCTTCTCCATTGTTTCGAGGGCTTCGGCATTCTTGATGAGGACGCCGGCGGTAGCGCCGCGCCCGGTGCCCACCATGATGGCCATCGGCGTTGCCAATCCCAGAGCGCACGGGCAGGCGATGATGAGCACGGCGACCGCATTGACGATCGCGTGTGCCAGTCGCGGCTCGGGACCGACAAGGAACCAGACGAGGAAGGTGACGATTGCCGCTACTACGACTGCGGGAACGAAGATGCCCGCCACCTTGTCGGCGAGACGCTGAATGGGCGCGCGGCTGCGCTGCGCCTCAGTGACCATCTTCACGATCTGCGCCAGCACGGTTTCGCTGCCCACGCGCTCGGCGCGCACGACAAGCGTCCCGGTGGTGTTCAGCGTTGCGCCAATGACGTGCGCTCCTGCCAGCTTTTCCACCGGCATGGATTCGCCCGTAAGCATCGACTCATCTACGGACGACGAACCTTCGACTACTACAGCATCCACGGGAATCTTTTCGCCGGGACGGACCCGAAGTTTCTGGCCGGGCTGCACCTGGTCGAGTGAGATGTCGTGCTCGGAGCCGTCGTCGGAGACGAGGCGCGCCATCTTGGGCGAGAGGTCGAGAAGGGCGCGGATGGCGCTGGAGGTCTGACTGCGAGCGCGCAGTTCCATCAGTTGGCCAATGATGACGAGTACGATGATGCCCGCCGCTGCCTCGAAGTAAACGTCGGGCTGTCCATGCGGACCGCGCAGTTCTTCCGGAAAGACATTGGGGGCGATGGTTGCGACGGCACTGTAAACGTAGGCCACGCCAACACCCATGCCGATGAGCGTGAACATATTTGGCGCACGGAACTTCAGCGAATTCCATGCACGCTCGAAGAATGGCCATCCGCACCAGAGCACTACCGGGGTGGCCAGCACAAACTGTATCCACGCAACCATCTTCGGTGCGAGCGCGTGCGCGAGCACCGTCATGTGCAGCATGGCCAGCACCAGCAACGGAAGGCCGAAGCCAATGCCGATCTTCAGTCGGCGCGCCATATCGGCCAGCTCCGGGTTCGGTGGCTCGACGGCGGAGATGGTGCGCGGCTCAAGGGCCATGCCGCAGATAGGGCAGGGGCCCGGGTGGTCGCTCACTACCTGGGGATGCATGGGGCAGGTGTATTCGATGCGGGTGGCGGCGGGGAGAATCGTCTCCGGCTCCAAGGCCATTCCGCAGATGGGGCACGCGCCGGGATGCTCCGCACGAACCTCGGGATCCATGGGACAGATGTAGATGGTCTTGGCTGCCGGCTTCCCCGCAGGACCGGGCGTTGCCTGCGCGGCCGGCTTGATGGCGCCGAGCGAAACCATGTTGCCGGGCGATGCGCCCATGCTGGGCTTGTAGCTGGGATCGAGGAACTTCGCGGGCTCGGCGCGAAAGCGCTCGTTGCAGCGAGGACTGCAGAAGGAATACGTGGCGCCATTGTGCTCGAAGCTGCCGCCGCGCGCCGTGGCTGGATCGACGGTCATGCCGCAGACTACGTCTTTCACCTTGGAGGATTGCGCCGCATCGGTACTGCTGGTTTTGTGGTCGTCCATTCAGTCGCCTTTGTCGCGAGTGTACAGCGCAGACTAAAGCCACGAACGGAGTGGCTCAAGCATCTCGCGCTTGCTATAGTTAAGACGCAGGAAACTACAAACTATTACAGTGATTATCGTCCAAAGGTACGAGGACAAAGCGAGCCGCAATGACAGCTGTTGAAATCGTCTACAAGTACAACGTTCCGCCCACTGAGACTACCATGCGCGCCATGGTGAATGTGCGCGAGGTCTACGGAATCCGGCGACTGAAGTTCAACGAGAGCGAGAACACGATCCGCGTGGAATACGACGCGACGCGCCTGAGCGAGAGCCAGGTCTCTACTCTGCTGCGTCGCACGGGACTAGACCTTGGGGATAAGCTGCAACTGGCGTAATCGCCGGACGAGAGCCGCTGCTTATCGGGTAGAAATGCGAAGGGGTTCTTCCGAGAGCCTCTGGCCTTAGAGCACCTCTCGTAGAACCCCTTCGCGCGCCACTTCGTCTGCCTTGCCTTATTGCATACGATGTGCCAAATCGCCGGTTATTGAATCTGCGCGTTTTAGGCGCGCGGAGCGGGATTCGGGAATGAAGTTTTTGCGTGCGGCAGGAAAGTTTTACCTCGGCAAAGACAAACACGCAGCTTTTGCGATGAATCAGGAACGTAACTGCGACAGGGTGCAAGTTGAGGGAGGGCTTGCCAGTTCCAAGATACCGTGTGGTATTATTTCTTCAGGTGATCACGCCGCCATTCTGCGCAGCGCACCTGACCGCTTCTGAAGTGCGCCCGTAGCTCAATTGGATAGAGCGTTGGTCTACGAAACCAAAGGTTGCAAGTTCGATTCTTGCCGGGCGCACCATTTTCTTCCCTTCTTGCTTCACTTCCTTTACTTCCCTTTAGCTGCTATCTGCTGAGTTGATCTGTCATGAGGCCTACCCTCCCCCTGCTTTTTCTCTTTTCTTAAAATCCTTGTTTTCAATAGTTTCCGGGAGGAGTGAGTGCAAAATATTGAGCTGTATGGCTTTAGGTATCGAAATATAGAAAACAAAGAACTTAAGAGCAGTTGCCAGTTGTCGGTTGCCAGTTGTCAGTTTGAAGATCAAAAGCAAAACATGAAAGGGCCGCGCTGAGTGGGCGCGGCCTTTGGCTGATCTGTATCTCTATATCTAGTATGACAGATTGGAGGGGTTCAACTGGACATGGGAAGCGGAATTATATTTGGTTTGTTTTGTGAGAGTTGAGGGATTTTGGAGGTGGCTGAGGGCTTGACAAGAAAACGGCTGAAAGGTTTCAGGG